>DASTVY010000379.1:0-2413 GCA_035758865.1 Sphingomicrobium sp.
CTGGCCCTCGAGCGAATGCTTGAGGTCCCGGACCCGGTCGTGACCTTCGCGGACCGAGCCATAGGCGCGCTCGACAATCCCGCGAACGTTACCTTCCAGTGCGTCGCTGGCCATGGCGGTCTCGAACTTCTCCTTGAGGTAGTCCTCGCCGCGCTCGACCTCGTTGATCACCGCCTTGTCGTCGCGCCCGGTGATGCTGGCTTTGAAGTCCAACCAGCGCTGGTGAAGTGTGCCAAGGGTCGTGCCGTCGCGGTCGACCGAACCTCCGGCACGGCCAAGTTCCGACTGCAGGTCGCTAAGGACCTGACTGCGCTCATCGGCCAATTCCGTGAACATCTGCCGGAACTCTGCGGACTCAACGTGCTGGGCGGCGTCACGATAGCCGTTGACGCTGTCGGCCAGCGTGTCGGTCAGGGTTTTCAGGACGGTCAGGCCGTCATTGTCGTTTTCGAACATATTGATTCTCCGGAAGAAAATGGTGCGCGATCAACGCCCATTGAGACGGATCGATGCGACCGGGAGTGGCTACCGTTAGGCGAGTGCGGTGGGCGGTTCGGATGGCAAGGCGGCCCGACCTTCGCTGAAGATCGAGCCGCCTACTTAATGCTTAGAAGCCCTCGGCGTTGAACACGACGTAATAGCGGTCGTCATCGAGCTGTTCACAGCGCGTCGTGTCGCGGCTGGCGCCATTATATTCGCCATTGTCCATGCTGTCGTAAGGTTCGCCCCCACGAAGACCGCTCTTGCGCTGGTCGTTGCGGAGCTGACGGAAAGTGGACTGGCACTGGCCGTAATTGTCGAAGCCTTCAGCCATTTCCTCCGTGTTGGTGAGGACGATACCGTTCGGCGAAGTCTGGGCCATTGCGGGCATGGCAAATGCTGCAGCGGTCGCTGCAATCAACAGGATTTTCATGGGGATACTCCTTCGCGCCCCCATACACGGCGGGGCGCCGGACCGATTAGTTGGGAGAGAACGTCAGCCTCCGCCGCTTGGTTCCGGATTGGCGCGCGACTCAAGGCCGGCAGCAGGATCCGTCATCGGACCGCAAGCGAGGGTGACGAAATTGACTCGCCCCGGTTCTCTCGGCCCGCCCGATTAGGGGTTGGCGTAGGGCATGCCGGACCGGAGATAGGCCGTGACCGACCAGATATCTTCCGGGGACAGGCTGTGCTTGAACGCCGGCATCTCGGATTCGAAGGCCGTGCCTCCTTCGGCGATGCTCCAGTAGATGTAGGGATCGGCCTTTTCGCGCGGCGTTTGCGCCAGCCAGGCGAGGTCGGCCGGGGCGGGCACCAGGAAGAAGCCTTCCGGTCCGGTGCCCCGACCGCTCCAGCCGTGGCAGGACGAGCATTGCCGGTCGAAGATGGCGGCGCCGCGATGCAGCTTTTCCTCGCTGTCGGGAGTCGGGTCGCGAACCGAGTCATAGGGCTTGGGCACGCCGTACATCACGACCCTCTGGTGCCGGGCGATATTGGCCTTCCACCGCGACAGGCTGTCTTCCGGCGGTTCGGCCGACGGGACGGCGAGAAGGACTGCAAGTGTCAAGTAACGGATCATGGCTGACCTCCCGTTCCGCTTCCATGCCCAGATAGCGCTTGAATAGCTGACGATGCCGATCGAGGACCATTGGGGATATTGCGTAGGAGCTTCGGCACCGCTTCGCGGGCCGCTGGCCGCGTCGCAGCATCTCTTCGACAGAAGCTTCCGATCGCTGACGCAATCGCGCGCTTCTGCTCGGTGCTGCTCTTTGTCGAAAATCCCTGTCATCCGAACGACATGGGCGCGATAAGGAAGTTGCGGATTTCAGCGAAAGCTCATGGCGGGCTCATGCCCTTCGTAGCCGGTCCATGTCATGCCGCGCCCGTCTGATGACGGATGGAGGCCCTAGCCCATGTCAAAGTTGCTTCTCTCGTTCCTGATCGCCGCGAGCGCCGCCGCACCCGCGACCGCCGATGAAGCGCCGGCACCGAACCAGGGCGACGATATCATCGTCCAGGGTACGGTCACTTCCCGGAAGGAGGTCAACGGCTTCGTCGAGGAGCTGACGCCGGCACCGATCGGCGGCCAGCTGGGCCGTTTCCTGGCCCCGGTCTGCCCCCGGGTGATTGGCCTCCCCAATGGCCAGGGCGCGCTGGTCGAAGCGAGGATGCTGAGAGTAGCCGCCGCCAGCGGCGTGCCGGTCGCCGAGCAGCCATGCGTGACCAACATCTATGTGCTGGTCGGCGGCGACAAGCGCGAGACGATTGAGGGCCTTCGAAGGCAATTCCCGAAGCTGGTCGCCGGCGTTCCGGGATCGGTGCTGAAACGGCTGGCCGAAGCCGAAGGACCGGTCGCAGCCTGGCAGATCGTGGGGGAGATCGGATCGGACGGGATGCCGCTTCACTGGGTCAGGACGTCGACCGAGGGCGAGCC
>DASTVY010000239.1:0-17572 GCA_035758865.1 Sphingomicrobium sp.
AGTGCCGCCGAACGGCTGGCGGTCGCGACGCGCATCGTCGAACTGCTCGACCGCTCGCTGCAGATCACCCAGCGGCGGGTGGAGATCGGCGAGACGACGCGGCTCGATACGGCGCGGATCGCCGCGCTTCGCAATCAACGACAGGCAGAGATACCGGCCATTGCCGCCGAGCGTGACAGCGCACTGTTTCGGCTGGCGATGTTGACCGGGCGCGCGCCCGCTGAGCTGCCCCAAGCGGCGGGCGCGCGCGACCTTGCCCTCAGTCTCGATCGGCCGATCCCGGTCGGCGACGGCGCGCAGCTGCTGGCGCGGCGGCCCGACATTCGCGCGGCTGAACGCCGCCTCGCTGCTGCCACGGCCCGCATCGGCGTCGCGACGGCGGAGCTATATCCTACCGTCAGCCTTGGAGCCTCCGTAGGATCCGCCGCCGGCAATCTGGGTAATCTATTCAGTAATCCGATCGGCTTCCTGCTCGGTCCGCTGATCAGCTGGTCGTTCACCGATCATCAGCGGGCGAGGGCCAGGGTAGCCGGCGCCGAGGCCGGTGCCCAGGAAGCGCTTGCCGAGTTCGACGGCACGGTCCTTAAGTCTCTCCAGGAGACCGAGACGGCGCTGTCGGCCTACGCCAATTCGCTTCGCCGCCGCGAGTCGCTGAAGTCGGCGCGCGACGAAGCCGAAGTCGCGGCTCGGATCATCCGTGCCCAGCAGCGCGAGGGCCAGGTGGATTCGCTGGCGCTGCTCGATGCCGAACGAACATTTGCCGAGGCGGAGGCCGACCTTGCGGATATCAACGGCCGGGTATCGACCGCGCAGATCGATCTGTTCCGGGCGCTGGGCGGCGGGTGGGGAGCGTAGCGCCGAGGCTCGCCCAACAATATCCATAGCGGAGGAATGCTCCGGCAATTCTTCACGGTTGGCCGGGCATCTGGCCGCCATGACCAGTACACAACCAAGGCCATATGCAGCTGGCGATCACCGGCACGCCCCACGCACCCATTTGTTCGTGATCGCCACGCTTTGCTGGGGCGAAGGATCTACGCCGGTTCATGTGCGCAACATGTCCGGCAAGGGCGCACAGGTGGAAGGCGCAGTTCTGCCCACGAATGGAAGCCCGGTGGTATTGAAACGCGGCAGCCTGAAGGTTGGCGGACGGGTCGCCTGGGCGGCCGAGCGAAAGGCCGGTTTGGCGTTTGAATCAACGGTCAATGTGATCGACTGGATGGCGAGGCAGGCCAATGCTCGGCAGGATCAGATCGACGAGATCGTCTCGGCCCTGAAGTCCGCCGCCGAACATCAGGAACCGCCGGTCGCCCGGCCGATTTCCTCGGGCAATCCGGCCATGGTCGAAACCGAGCTTGCAATGCTTCGGTCCGACCTCGCCCAGTTGGGCAACGCGCTCGCCGCGGACGTCATCCTCGTCGCAACTCATCCCGAAATCCAGTTGCTCGATATTGCGCAGCAGCGGATCGAACGCATCATGACCGCATTCGATCGGATTGGCTCATGATCGTAATGGACAGCCTCCGCGATGATGATGACGAGCGCTGCTTCATCGAGCCGGACATGTGCGACTAGCCGTCGCCGGCCAGCTTTGGCTCATCAAAATTGCCGTCATTGGCGCTGGGCCGACAACATCGGTCCAATTAGGAAAGCACCTATCCCGAGGGAAAGGCCGGAGCTCGCCGCATGCTGCTCCGGCCTTTCTAATATCTTCACAATCTTTAGTTTTCGGCAGAATGGCCGCGGCAATCGCGCCATGATGCACCAAACCCGATGAAGCCGATGGCGCGACGGCGCCAATGCTCGATCGGAAACGGGTGCAAGCCTCCAATAGTGGATCTGCTCGTGCGCCCGGGGAATTCGATCCAGGGGTCGAGGAGCCGATGGACCTGATATTCGAACTGCCGCCTTACATCCCGGCGAATGCCGGGCGTCCATCGGCGCAGGCGATTTACGAGCTGCTGCGGAGCGCGATCCTGAATGGCGAGCTTGCCGCGGGGTGCAGGCTTCCACCGACCAGGCTGGCCGGCCAGCGCTTCGGACTGTCGCGAAGCACGATGGTTGCCATCTATGAACGGCTGGCGGCCGAGGAGCTGATCGACGCCCGCCGCGGTTCGGGGACGTTCATTTCCCTTCGGCCCGACCGCGTCCAAAATCCGGGCAATCGATCCGCAAAGCCAGCTCCCCCCGCGTGGTTTGTCGAATCCATGGAGCGCAAGACGGGTCCTTCGTCGGACCGATCTTCCCAAATCCATTCCCGCGACGAGATCGAGCTTCGCCCGGGTTTCGTCGACCCGGCGCTATTCCCGTTCGACAAATTCAGGCGAAGCACGGCGAAGGCGCTTCGGTACATGGAAAGGACCCCCTCGATTCACGGATCGGAGGAGCGCTGCCAGGGCGATCACCGGCTTCGGCGCGCAATTGCTGACCACGCAACCTTGATGAGGGCCATGGCCTGCAGTCCGGACGATATGGTGATCACGTCCGGGGCTCAGCAGGGACTCGACCTCCTGGCCCGAACCCTGGTCGAGGCAGGGAATACCGTCGTTGCCATCGAGGAGCCTCGCTATACTCCTCTGGCCGAACCGTTCGCGGCCGCGGGCGCCGTCATCCGCTTCGTGCCGGTCGATCAGGACGGGATGATCGTCGACCTCATCCCCGGCGATGCGAAGATCATCTGCGTTTCCCCTTCCAGCCAGTTTCCGCTTGGCGTTGCGATGTCGGCGGACCGGCGGCGCCAGCTGGTCGCCTTCGCCAAGGAGCGAAACATCCTGCTGGTCGAAGATGATTATGGCGGGGAGCTTCGGACCGGCGGCGACCCGCTTCCGACCCTTTACAGCCTGGATCCCGCCGTCACCATTTACGTCGGTACCTTCGCCCCCTGCATGTTCCCGTCGTTCCGGCTCGGCTATCTCATCGCTCCGGCTTGGGCGGTCGACCCGCTGGTCAGGGCGAAGACCCACAGCGAATGGCAATCTTCGTCGGTCATCCAGGCCGCGGCGGCCTCCTTCATCACCGACGGCTATCTGTCGGCCCATGTCGCGAGGATGCGCAGCCTGTACCGGGATCGAAAGTCGGCGCTCATCGACGCCATCGATGGGAAGTTCGGCGAGTTCCTTCGGCCGCTGCCGTCCAGCTATGGGCTGAACCTGTCCGCGATCGGCAATCCGGCGATCAACTGGAAAGCCGTTTCGGAAAGGGCCCGATTGAGCGGAATCCAGGTCCGCTCATGCTCCCAATATTGGGAAGCGACGCCGAGGCCAGGGCTGGTGTTCGGCGTCGGCGTGGAGCCCGAGGACCGGCTGCGGCTGGCGGTCGAACGGCTCGCCGCGCTTATCTAGCCGCGCATCATCTTCCTATGAGATGTCGGACAATCTTGGCCGGATTGGTCCTTTGCCACTCTCATAATCGCCCTATCCTGTAGGGGCCGATGCTGGCGCCGACGTTCGAAGCAGATATCAGACCTCAGCGATCTGATGGAAGGGGAGATAGATCAGGTCGCTGTGGTGGGGAGGTTGAGCTCCGGTGCCCCCGATCAACCTCCCCAAGCACGGACATGTTCACCTGCAAAAAGCTGGTAGCGGGAAACGGAATCCCGTCCCATGATGTTCGACGGCCGACGGAACCTCCCATCGACTGAAGCCGGGAGTCCAGGGTGAGCGAACTGAAATCACGCCATCTGTTCACGATCGATATTCAGCTGCATCCAACCATTGAACTGGGTACGACTCCGAGCGGCGGGCGCCGCATATTCCCGGTCTCCGGCGGCACGTTCACCGGCGACCGGCTTCGCGGCGAAATCTCTCCATATGCGGGGTCGGACGTCCTCCTTGTCCGGGCCGACGGATCCCGCGAGCAGGACGTTCGGATGATCCTCCTGACCGACGATGGGGCGGAGATTTTGATGACCTATCGCGGGCGGGCTCACAATAGCGCAGAGGTCGGCGCTCGGTTGGCCGCCGGCGAAGATGTCGCGCCATCGGAATATTATTTGCGCACCACGCCCTTCTTCGAGACCGCGTCAGACAAATATTCGTGGCTCAACTCGGTCGTATCGATCGGCGTCGGAGAGCGCCGGTCCGACGGAAGCGTTCGCTACCAGGTCTATGAAATAATCTGAGCCTATTCGATCGGGCCGCGCAGCTGGGATCGCGGTGTCGGCTTCAGCCGCAGCACCTCCGGCTCGCGGTCCATCACCGGCTCCAGAGGTTTCGCGGCCGCCTCGATGTCAGCGCGCCGCTCGTCATAGGCGGCTTCGTTCGCATATGCCGCGAACCAGATCAGGACCTTTTCGCCTTCCCTGACCGGCAGGCGCGGGAAATTGTTCGCAGCCGTTTCCGGCACGAACCACGCGATCGGACTGGCCCCTTTCTTCTGCAGCTGCGGCATGACGGACAAGCGGAATGTCCGCAGCGCCTCATTTGGCTCGACCTTCAGATAATAGATTGTCCCGACGATGATTCCGGACGGCGCCTGCTCGCCGGCCTCCGGCCGCGTTGGCGCCAGCTTGAATTCCGCGGAGGTTTCCGGCGCGTGAAGCAACAGGACATTGTCGCTGTCGATCATCGTCGCATTGGCCGCCTCGCGGTTCGCCTTCCACACCGGGCCGGTGTAGAATTCGGTCAGCTTGTCGCCGCGCGTCGCCATCTCGCTATAGCCGCGCATCCAGACGAACCGGTTGGGGCGATCCAGGTCGACGAAGGTCCCGATGATCTTCATCCCCAGCGCTTCCTGGGGCTCGACGAATTCGCGGTCGAACAGCTCGACCAGCGTATCGCGCTGGCCGTCGTGAAGCGTGTACTGGCGAAGCTCGACGATCGGGAACGATCCCTGGAGCGGGGCGGGGGATGCAGTCGTCTGGGCGGCAATCATGGCCGATCCAGCTACCAAAGCTTTGAGCGTTCCGTAACTACTCTCTCGCGACATTCGATTGCCCCCGCATGCATGGACCTTGTCAGGTTACGGCAATCGACGCGACCGGCGTTATCGGAATAGCAAGTTTGGTTTGTGCATCCCCACGTCGAGGTGCAGCGGGGAAAGTCGAAGCAAGTTTCTCAGCGGTTGACCGGATCCTTGCATCGGCACCTCGGCACGCCATCGCGGATCTGGCATATGCCATCGGTGCTCGGATCCGAGCAGACACCCTCGAACATATCATTGCAGTCCGCGTCGCCCGTGCAGGTGCAATAACCGTCGCTGCAGTCCTTGTCGGGGCTGAAGGCCACGACGCCGACGTCGCCGATCTTGATCACCTCGAACCGGTCTGCACCCAGCTTCAGCCTTCGCGCCAGCTCGTCCCGCTCCGAACCCACTTTGGCCCCGCCATCGGGCGTCGCTTGCGGCTTGCAGGAGGGGAGTGCGGAGAACGAACAGGCGGCCGTGACGATCAGCAAGCCGCGACCGAGCCATCGATTTGATTGGTTCATGAAAACCTCCCGACGACATTCTTCTGGCGATCAGGCCAGCCGGTTGTACTGCAAGGTCAATTCGTATCGGCTCATCTCTCCAGCCGACAGATATTCCCTGAGCTCGAAATATTGGAACGGCAGCTTGGGTGGCGGAGCAGTGCGGTTCACATTGATCCGTATGTGCAATTGGCTGGCGTAGCTCTGGAAGGGCGGAACCGGCGTCGCGGGACTGACAAGCTGGTCCAGCTCGATCGCCGACAGGCCGACCAGATCGTCGATAATCGGATCCGCCGGGCCCCAGATTGCGATCAGCAGGTCGAGGGCAACGACCGCTCCCGCAGCGATGAGTGCAATCAGGAATCCTTTCCAGCCAAGCACCTTCAAACTGGCAAGTCCGCCCGCCGCTGTGATCAGGGCGAGCAGGAATTCCTTCTGAACATCCAGCAGATGGATGAAATAGTCGGTCCACTCGTCGATCTGGCGATTATAAGCCCACTCGCTGTCGACTTCATGTCCGATCACCGCGAACGCCATGCCGAGAAACGGGGCATCGCTTTGGAAGATGGGTCGCTTTGGGGTTCGATGGGTGCCGCTGTCGAAATCGACGCCGTCGAGTTCGGTGAACTTGGTGACGGTGGCGGGCCACAAATTTCCGGACATGTCCATGGCGGTGGAAATGGCCCTTAGGCCAACCTCATCGGAACCCGGCCATTCGGGCCAGGTTTCCTCACGGCAATCGACCTTCTCGATCATGATCTGATAGCGGGCCGTGGGCGACGGCAGCACGTTCAGATATTCGGTATCCGATACCAGCTCGGTCCCGAATGCCGGATTCCCGGTGCTGTTCGGAACGACCACTTCCATTGCATAAGTATTCGCCGCCAGGTCGTTCGGAATCTCGAACGTCAAGCGGTCATGAACCCGGCAATCGCGGATGAGCCAGGTCTCGCTTCCGACCTGCTCGTTTAGGGGAGTGTCGACGTCGCCCCAGACGAACGCGTCGATATCACGCGGTGGAGCGGACAGGTCTTTGGGCGTCAGGCGGACCTTGGCGTCGATGTCGAAATAATTGACGCCTTCCAGCTCCACCGTATCGCCCTGCGTCACCTCGATTACGCGCGCGCAGGCATTGTCCAATAAGTTACCGTCGCAGGGGGGCAGCTGCAGCTCGCAATGCGGCACCGGCGTTTCGTTGACAAACTCGATCGTGCATTCCTGCTGATATTCGGCTGGCAGGCGCTCGGCTGCTGGAACCGGGGGGATGTAATTTGAAGTTCGCACCTGGTTGACTCGGCAGATGCGGACCTGTCGGGTGAAGTCCTCTCCGCTGGGGACGTACAGGCGGTTCAGGCCTGGCCGCTCTCCATCGACGGCAAGAGGATCGCCGAGTACCGCCAGGGCGGTCCGCTGCTTAATCTCCGTGGCGAATGCGGTCGCCAGCTCGCTCAGATCCCAGGCGTCATTGCCCGGCGGCAGCGGCGCGAACAGCTTGGCGCGCTGGTCCGCCGCAACGGAATCGAACCCGTCGACGGTGCACCGCAGGAATTCTTTGGGCATTTTGTCCAGCGTCTCGAACATTGTTTGTTCAAGGCTGTTCGCCGCAGCGGCGCCGGCGACATAACGACGGATGGCATGAATGGTGCTGGCGGCGAGCACGCTGGGAATTGCGCTTCTCGAGGCGCGCTCCGCCATTTTCTGCGACCGGCCCTGCTTGTGCTTGGCGCCTGCAACCACCGGGATGCAGCTTTCGGCGACCGGGGCACAATAATCGCCGTCCCGGCCCGGCTCGCCCTGCCCATCGGCGGGGCCCGGCGGAGCGCAATAATTGTTGATGTGAATGTCGCCATCCGCCTGAATGTTGAACGTGAATTCGCAGCCGCATGAGTCATGCGGCTTGCGGTGATCCTGGCGATCGGCTTCCTGCTGGAGCGAACTATGCTTGCCGGGCTCAACCGGCCGTCTCTTGGCCTCCTTGCTTGGTTTTTCAACTTCCGGAGGCGGAGCGACAACAGGCGCCTGTTGGACAGGGCGACGCGGACGGGGTTTTTTGCTTGCGGAACGGCGGCGTGGCTTTTGCATAGGCTCACCCTCGCGAGGGGGCGCACGGCATCAACGACGCGCGTCGAAAGACGGCGAATGCCCCCGATAGACTAGCGGCTGGTTATTGTCGGTTCGCGTGCAGACAATATTGGTCTGGCAGCGCTGAATCGACGACCAGCAGCTATGTTTTTGTCCTTGATTCGGTTTCCTAATTTACATTAAATTTTACGCGATTCAAAGGGATGGCATTCTAACGCCGCAATTTCTTGCGCGATCTTGTCGCCATCTTACGCATCACCACAACAAGGCTAAATGTCTCGGTGCTGCAAATCTCGCGCAGCTATCGCTCAAGAATAGCTGTCCTACACACCGCTTCATGAGTCATAGACTCGTCGATGAGCACCCAAAAATTCAACTGGGCCGAGTTTGAAGCCGAGCTCGATGACCCGGCTTCGCACATCCCCTTCACCCCGGTTCCTCGTCTTCGCGCCCGGCGGCGGGGCTGGTCGGAGGGCCGCCAGCGAGCCTTCATCTTCGCCCTGTCGCGCTGCGGTAGCGCAGCCCTGGCGGCGCGAGCCGTCGGCATGAGCAAGCGCAGCGCCTATTCGCTGCTCGATGCGCCGGGAGCCGACAGTTTCGCCGAGGCTTGGGATCGTGCAATTGACGAGGGTGTCGAGCGGGTCCGGGCCGACGCTCTGCAGCGCGCGTTGGGCGGCGTCTTCGTGCCCGTTTTCCGCCGCGGCAAGCTGGTCAGGGTCGAGCATCGCCAGTCGGACGCCCTCGCGATCGCCCTCCTGAACGGCCACGAAAAGGAGATTGAGGATTTTAATCGCAACGCCGCCACGCGCCGCCGCAAGCTCCGCCAGGATTTCGCCGAGCTCGACCGCCAGCAGGCCGAGGAGGAGCGCAAGCGCGAACAGGTTTGGGCCGAGCACCAGGCGATCCTCGATCGCCTCGAGCTGGACAAGCTGATCGATCGCCAACGCGGACCCCGCATCGTCCAGCTCTAGGCTTAACTTCACAATAGTGGTCGCTGCCTCCATGCAATTAGTGAAGTTAAGGACGATTCAGCCGTCGGCAGAAGCCGGCCTCAGCGCCATCCCGCTGACTTCAGCGCGGCGGCGTAGCTCCGGCTCACCGGCGCCACCATGCCACCGGTCAATCTCGCCTCACCACCACCGCGCATCCATCGCACGCCCTCTATTGCCTCGGCGGCGACCCACCATGATCGATGCAGCCGGTAGCCATATGCGCGCTCAAGCTCCGCCAGCGCGTCCGAAAATCGCATCGGCAGGAGTTCCGAGCCGGTGTCGGTGTGCACGCGCACATAATGGTCTTCCGCCTCGATCGCGATCAGTCTGGCAGCCCGGCGCTTGGCCGATAGTCTCAGCCGGAAATCGCGTTCGGCTTCCGGCAGCGGAGGCATCACGACGGTTCGCGTCTCGACCACTCGCCGCCATAGCAGGGCCCGCATGGTCATCAGCAGCAACATCACGACAAGCACTTGCCAGGCGAGCTGCGGAAGCAGCCACCACCGTCTGGGCAGATCCAGCATGATCGCGTTCAGCGCATAGATGTACAGCGTGACCGGGGGAGTGATTGCAAGAGATGCAACCGCGATCCGGAGCCAGAACCCGCGGACGTGCCGCGCGATGGCGCGCTCGATGAAAATGCCGGCAAAGCCGCTGCCGAACACTGCCAGAAGCCAATAGGCGGTTCGCAGCAAATGAGGCGCTTCGAGCGTGCGGTAGGGTCCGAGCTCCGCCATCACGAGACCGACGAAAGCGAACAGCAGCAAGTCGAGCGAGACACGTTGCCAACGCTCGCGGGGATTCGTTCGCGAAGCAGATGCACCGTTCACGCAAAAGACCCTTCTCACCGCTCAACTGCCGAGCGAGCCTTGGCTCAACAGCCCTGGAAAGGACAATAACATGTCGCGCACCATCTATCACTTCGCCATGGCAGTTTCGGCAGTCTGCGCCGGCTCCGCTCATGCTGCGAGTCAGGCTCCGCCGAAGACAATTGCGTTCCTTCACGCTTCGGTCGTGCCGATGGACCGTGAACGCATTGTTTCGGATCAAACCGTCGTGGTGGTCGATGGACGGATTTCGGCAATCGGAGCCGCTTCCAAAGTGAAGGTGCCTGACGTGGCGGTTCGGATCGAGGCCCGCGGTCGCTATCTGCTGCCAGCGCTCAGCGACATGCACGTCCACGTTGAAGGAGAGTCCTGGAACGCTCTTCTGAGTGAGGAGGCGAAAGCTGCGAGCAAGGTCGTTCCATTCGAGGACTTTCTCTTCCCCTATGTCGCAAATGGGGTGACGACGGTGCAGGTCCTTTCGGGGACTCATGAGCTCCTCCCGGTCCGCGGCCAGATCGCGGACGGAGAAATGCTGGCTCCAAGGCTCATATTGGCAAGGATGATCGACGGGCCCGACAAGGCTTGGCCGCCGCCTCTCAGCACTTGGGTCTCGAACGCCGAAGAGGCACGCAATGCGACCCTTCAGGCCAAGGCCGACGGCTACGACAAGATGAAGGTCTACTCGTTCCTGAGCAAGGAATCCTACGACGCGGTCATGGCGACGGCGAAAGAGCAGCACATGGATGTCATCGGACACATCCCCTATTCGCTGTCGGTCGAATATGTGGTCGACGCCGGGCAGAAGATGATCGCGCACACCGAAGAGGTGGCCAAACATGCGCATGGCGACTATTCGGCGGAACGGATCTCATACTTCGCCGGCAGGATCGCCGACGGCGGAGTCTGGCTCACTCCCACGCTCGTCACGACCCGGCGCATCCTTGACGAGTTCACGAATCCGGATGGGCTCTTTTCCAGTCCCGAAGCAGCCTACTCCGCCCACCCGATGCAAAAGGAAATCTGGTCGTTCATCACCAACATGTACAAAAAGATACCGCCCAAGGACCAGGTCAGGCTCCGGGACGATTTCGAGAAGTTCCAGAGGCCGTTCACTAAAGTCTTCCACGATCACGGGGGGCAGTTGATGACCGGTACGGACTCCCTGATGCCGCGCCTCGTCTCCGGCTTCGCCTTGCACCAGGAACTGCATGAGCTGGTCGAAGTCGGGCTGACTCCGTACGAGGCTCTGCGAACCTCGACTACGATTCCCTATGAATATCTCGGCGAGGCTCAGCAGGCAGGAACGATCGAGGTCGGCAAACGGACGGACCTGCTGCTTGTTGAGGAAAATCCCCTCAAAGACATTTCGGCCGCATCCAAGATCGCAGGGGTCATGATGCGAGGACGGTGGATTGCCAGGGACGAAATCGACCGCAGGATGCGGAAGATTTCACAACAGTCCGAGCACCATTCCCACGAGTGATCCCGCTGGTGACCCCTACGGGACTCGAACCCGTGTTTTCGCCGTGAGAGGGCGACGTCCTAGACCGCTAGACGAAGGGGCCACGGCCATGGCGGCAGGGCGCGCATATGGTTGGTCTTGGCGCGCTAGTCAATCAGGCTCGGCAGCTACGCCGGGCTGCCTCCATTTCCTCAAGATAGTCGAGGCAGATTTTGGCAATGTGCGGTGCCGCGTGCCCGTCGCCGAACGGAAGGCAGGGTCGCCCCATTTCCTTGAGCAGCCGCCGATTTTCCCTCAGCCTTTCGACCGCCGCGATGATCTGCTGGGGATCGGTCCCGACCAGCTCCATCGTCCCCGTAACGAGGCCCTCGGGGCGCTCGGTCTTGTCGCGCAGCACCAGCAGCGGCACTCCAAGCGCCGGCGCCTCTTCCTGCATCCCCCCGGAATCGCTCAAGACCAGGTCCGCCGCGCGCATCGCACCGATGGTAGCGCCATGGGACAGCGGCGGGATCAGCGAGATTCCGCGCCTTCCGCCCAGCAGGCGGTGCATCCGCTCGGTCACCCCAGGGTTGGGGGGAAGGACGACATCGGCCGTCACCCTCCGCTCGGCCAGCGCCAGCAATGCCACAGCCAGTCTCTCCAGCCCCGCCGCCCAATTCTCGCGCCGGTGACAGGTCACCAGCAGCTTGAACTGGCGTCGCGGCAGCCAGCGCCGCCTCGCGCGAACCGGCAACGGGCCGACCAGGCCGGCCAGCGCATCGATCCCGCTGTTGCCGGTAATGTGGATCCGCCCGGAAAGCTTCTCGCGGCGAAGGTTTGCGGCATTGCCGCCGGTCGGCGCGAAAAGCAGGTTGGACAAGCGGTCGATCGCGACCCTGTTCTCCTCTTCGGGCCAGGGCAGGTTCGGGTCGTAGGTGCGAAGCCCTGCTTCGACATGGGCAAGCGGGATCCCGAGCTCTCTTGCGGCCAGCGCTCCGCCGAGCGCGCTCGACGTGTCGCCCTGGACGACCAGCAATTCAGGAAAGTTCAGCGGCAGCAAGCGGTTCAATGCTGCCCGGACCAGGTCGGCGTGCAGCATCGGATCGGGCTGGCCCGGGCATCCAAGCGCAATTGCTCGAAAGCCGTCCAACCCATGATCGGCAAGCTCAAGGCCGGGATGCTGCCCCGTGACCAAAAGGCCAGGCGGCTCACCCAGGTCGGCAAGCGCATGGGCCATCGGGCTTAGCTTGATGGCTTCGGGACGCGTTCCGACGACCAACGCGATACGATACTGGCGCAGCTTCCCCCCTGGCTTCGGCCAGCCATTTGTTGCCGAAGGCCGCGCGCAGGGCAAGTGGACGCATGATCTGGATCAGGAAAGTGCTGGACAAGCGCGGTGGCGCTGCCGAAGAAGCAAAGGGTTCCGGGGAGGGTTTGAGTTGGCCAGAAGACCATCGATCGACGGCATCCTGGTGGCGCAGGTGACCGACCTGCACATCGGCTTCGACCGGGACAATCCGCACGAAATGAACGTTCGCCGGCTGAACCTGGTGATCGACCAGCTGAACGGGATGAAGCAGAAACCGTCGGTGCTGCTGGTAACCGGCGACCTGGTCGAGAATGAAGACGACCTGGACGCCTACCGCCACATGAAGGCGCTGATTGCCCGCTGGGAAGGCCCGGTGGTCTGGGCAATCGGCAATCATGACAGCCGCGAGGCTTTCCGCGCGGTCCTGACCGACGTTCCGACCGACGAAAACGGCTTTATCCAATATGAGGTGGATCACGGCGAGGTGCGTTGGATCGTGCTCGACACGCTCGATCCCGGCCGCCACGGCGGAATGATCTGCGAGAAGCGCGCGGCGTGGCTCAAGAAGCGGCTTCGCGAGCGCAAGGACACGCCCACCGTCATCATCCTTCATCACCCGCCCGTCGACACCGGGATCGATTGGATGAGCGCGCTCAGCTGCGAAGCCTGGGTCCAGCGGCTGGAGGCCGTGGTCAAGCCGGCCAAGCAGGTTGTCGGGATGATTGCGGGGCACGTCCATCGACCGATCGCGACCAGCTTTGCCGGCAAACCGCTCAGCATCTGCTGTTCGACCGCACCGTGGGTTGCGCTGGACCTCAAGGACATTGATCCGCAGCGGCCGGACGGCCGACCGCTGATCGTTGCTGATCCGCCGGCATTCGCATTACATTATTGGAACGGGCAGCGGCTATTGACCCATTTCGACGTCGCGGGGCCGCGCAACGTGCTGGCCAGCTACGACAGCAATGCGATGCCGATGATCCGCGATTTCCTTGCGGAGCGCGGAACGGGCTGAGCCCTAACGGAAGTTGTCGGCGTAGGCCTGGATCTTCAGGCTGACGGGCGGCGATGGCACGACGTGGACCTCGAAACCCTTCCGGTTCGCATAGGCCAGCGCCTCGTCCTTGCTGTTGAACCGGAGACGCACCTGGGTCTTGGTATCGCCGGAGCCGTTCCAGCCAGTCAGAGGATCGGGCCGCTGCGGTTGCTGCCGCTCGAACTCCAGTGTCCAGCGGCCGTCCTGAGCCTTACCGGACTGGGTGGTCCTGCGCTGTTCTTCGATGATGCGGGCAACGGTCATGGAGCGCGGATTGGCTCAGCTGAGCCGCGGAATCAAGAGCTTCCGGACGCCCGCTTGGTCTTAAGCGTGGGCGCCGCGGCACCGGGATCGTCGGGCCATGGATGTTTGGGATAGCGGCCGCGCATCTCTTTCGCGACCTCGCGCCAGCTGCCGGCCCAGAAAGCGGGCAGGTCCTTGGTGGTTTGGATCGGGCGGTGGGCGGGGGAGGTAATGGCCAAGGTCAGCGGCACGCGGCCGCCCGCGACCGTTGGATGGTCTTTAAGGCCGTAAAGTGCCTGGGCTCGAACCTCTACGGTCGGACCGCCGGGCGACGAATAATCGATCGGGTGGGACGACCCTGCCGGCGAACTGAAGTGGCTTGGAGCAAGCCTGTCGACTGCTCGACCGGCCTCGTAACCCAGCATGCCCTGAAGCGCATTATGAAGGGCGGCCGGTCCGATCGCGTCGAGCCGGCGTTTGCCCGTTAGCAATGGCGGCAGCCATTCCTCCAGCCGTTCCAGCAGGCTGGCATCGGAAAGGTCGGGTATTGAGTGATCATGTGACGCGGCAAATGCGGCGCGCTGGCGAAGTGCGAGTGCGGCCTCGCTCCAAGGTAGCAATGGCAACCCGTGACGCCGGACCGCATCGACCAGTCCGGCCTCGATCGCCGCCTGGTTCGGCCTCGGGTCAGGGCTCGACGACAGTTTGATCGATCCAAGCTTGCGGCCCTTGGTCGCGGCGGTCGCTGCTGTTGCCGGATCGAACTTTACTTCCGTGAAAGGCTCGATCGCATTGGCGAACAGCGTCTCCACTTCCTCCGCCGTGATGGCGGCGGCGGACAGGATTCGCGCCCCTGCCGCTGCTCCCGCCACCTCGGCGACCGCCAGCCACTCGCTGCGCGCCAGGGGCGAAGCGGGATCGAGCCGGAACCCGCGTCCGCCGACCGATTGCCAATTCTCTCCGCTCGAATCGCGCCGCCGCGACAGGCGGTCGGGAAAGGCGAGGGCGATGGCCCGCGCCAGGTCGTGCGCGCCCGATGTGCCGCCGCCGTTGCCTTTGGCCCACCGCGCGGCCAGCCCGCGCGCGGCCTGCGCTCTTGGCGACCGGTCGCCCATCCACCTCCGATGCCTGATTTCGAGATCCGGATCGTTGCCGCCCAGTCCGCGTTCGGTCAGCAAGGCGGCGGCTTCGGCCGCGGCGGCGGCGAACCCGCGTGTCCCGGCCTCGATGAGCATATGTGCCAGGCGCGGTTCCAGCGGGATGGCGGCAATCGCCCGCCCGTGGGCAGTGACATGGCCGTCGCGATCGATCGCTCCGAGCCTTGCCAGCCTCTCGCGTGCCTCGGCCAGTGCTGGCGCCGGCGGCGGATCCAGAAACGGCAGTTTTGCTGGGTCATTCTCGCCCCACAATAGGCTGGTCAGCACCAGGCTCGACAGGTCGGCTTCCAGTATTTCCGGCGGGTCGTGAGCGGGAAGGGCGGCCGTCGCAGCTTCCTCCCACAAGCGGATGGCAATTCCCGGCCCTTGGCGAGCGGCGCGCCCGGCTCGTTGAGTGACGGCGGCTCGGCTCGCCCGCTCGGTAACCAATCGCGTAAGCCCGGCGCCGCGGTCGTAGCGCGGCCGCCTGGCAAGCCCGCTATCGATGACGATCCGCACGTGGTCCAGAGTCAGGCTGGTCTCGGCAATCGCGCTGGCCAGCACAAGCTTGCGCGTGCCCGGCTTGGGCGGGGCAAGCGCCGCTCGCTGCTGCGCCGGCTCGATCCCGCCATGGAGCCGGTGAAGGACGACGTTGGCTGGCAAATTTCCAAGCGCCTCGGCGGTGCGCTCGATTTCGGCCACGCCCGGCAAGAATGCGAGCAAAGACCCGTCATATTCGTTGAGTGCGCGGCGAATGGCGCTGGCGACCTGCGGCTCGACCCTCAGCGCCGTGTCGCGCCCCTCATGGACCAAAGTCAGCGGATAGCTCCTACCTTCGCTTTCGATCCTCGGCGGATCGCCGAGCAGCCGTCCGAACCGTTCGCCGTCCAGGGTCGCCGACATCGGCAGGATCCTGAGATCGGGCCGCAGCGCTTTCGCAGCGTCGAGCGTCAGGGCCAGGGCCAAGTCGCTGTCGAGGCTTCGTTCATGCACCTCGTCGAACAGGACGGCCGCAACGCCTTCCAACTCCGGGTCAGCCTGGATCCGCGACAAATAGACGCCATGCGTCATGGCGATCACTCTCGTCCCCTTGCCGACCCGGCTGTCCAGCCTGGTCGCATAGCCGATCGTCGCGCCCGCTTCCTCGCCGCGTTCGCGCGCCATATATTCGGCGGCGCTCCTGGCGGCGAGGCGCCGCGGCACGAGCAGCAATATCTGCCTTCCCTCAACCCATGGTTCGTCGAGCAGCGCCGGCGCCACGCGGGTCGTCTTGCCGGCGCCGGGCGGAGCGATCAGCAATGCGCTCGCGCCACTTCGCAGCGCGTCGCGCAGCTCATTCAGCACTTCATCGATGGGCAGTGCGATCCGGCTCATGTGCGGACTGCTAATGTCAGATGATTGTTGCTTGGGACAGCTTCAAGCGGGCGGGCGGATCAGGGAGCGGCACGCCTAGTCAGCATGGCCGGGTCCCTGATCCGGTCGGCAGGGGCGTCGACATCCGGCCCGAGGCCGTCATCGAACATTAGGGAGTCCCTGCCCGCCTTGGTGCAGGAAGAGGCAACGCAACATATCGCCTCCCCCTGCATAAAGGCGCCCGCGTCATTGATACCTCCCGAGGCCACTCTGCCCTCGCCGAAAATCTCCCAATGCGGGTCAAATTGCGTGCTCGATACGAGCAATGAAGGCGAAATTTCTCTCATTTCGGAAGGAATTAAGCGGTTGTGCCGTTCGGCGTCTTGGCTAGACGTGGCGTTGCTCGTTCGTTTGCGGGCTTGTGAAATGTGTTTGGAAAGTGCGTTGATGGCGTTGGAGGACGGCGTAACCCGATCTCGGCTGACTGCCGATGAGGTCCAGGAACTAAGGAGATTACTCGGCAAGCTGACCGGTGAACTGGATGACCGGTCGCCCAACCCTGAGCCGGCCTATAACCGGGCAGGCTTTGCGGACCGCGTCTATCGCAGCCGGCGCCTCAGGAGCCGCTATTTTCCCGAGGAACTGTTTGCCGATCCGGCATGGGACATTCTGCTGCTGCTCTACAGCCTGGAACCGACCGGCAGGCAGGTAAGCATCAGCGCCGTGTGCTCATCCGCGGGCGTCCCTGAAAGCACCGGTCACCGCTGGATCGAACGGCTCATCCAGGAAGGCCTGATCGTGCGTGAAAAGCATCCGCGCGACCGCAGGGTCAATTGGGTGCGCCTCAGCGATAAGACCGTCGACCGGCTCCACATCTATTTCGACGACCTGATCGCAACCTATTTCCCGTCCAGCTGCTAGGGCGCCGTATCGTCATTCTCGATGACCGTCGCCGAACTTCCGGAACTGCCGGCCTTGAGCGACTGGGGCGTTACAATGATGATGCTTCCCGGCCGAAGCACGGTCTGGACGGCATGCTTGAAGTCCCACGGGGTATCGAAGCGATTGCCCTCGCCCGGAGCGACTTCCATTCCTTCGCCGGCGCCCGAAAATTGCAGCCTCAGCCAATGCTGGCCGGTCTCGTCCCAAGCACGCAGCGCATAGGCCCAGCCGCCATTGACCGTGCCGGCGACGCGGACCGGTGCGGAACCGATTTCGATTCCATTGCGAAGCACGATCGCGCGCTGGTCGGCGCTGCTCACGATCACCGACACGGGGCCGGACTTCGCCCGCTCGGGATGCCATTCATAGGGCGCGCGCGCGAGCGTTGTCGCGGTTGCCGCGATTGGCGCTGCGAGATCCGGCATGTCGGACCGGTTGGGCCGGACCGGCAGGCTGGTGATGATCACCGTCATTCCCAGCTTGGTGGCGCCGAACAGCAGGCTGGAAAATTTCATCGGCAGGCGGATGCAGCCGTGCGAGGCCGGGTAGCCGGGAAGGTTGCCGGCGTGAAGCGCGATCCCCTTCCAGGTGAGCCGCTGCATGTTGGGCATTGGCGCATTGTCATACGTCTTGGAATAATGCTCCTTCTTCTTTTCGAGCACGGTGAATACGCCGGTCGGCGTTTCATATCCTTTCCGGCCAGTCGACACGGTTGAGGCGCCGATCGGAACGCCGTTGCGAAACAGGATCGCCCGCTGGGTCGCGAGGTTGACGACCAGTAGCGCGGGTCCTTCCGGCGCCGCTTC
>DASTVY010000382.1:0-11267 GCA_035758865.1 Sphingomicrobium sp.
TCCCTGCCCCCCGACACACTCGGCGGCTTTACTGCATTATGAATGAGTTAACCGCGACGCCCATCGGGGAAAGGCCGGATGAGCGACTAAGGATTGACAGTCGGGGTTTGTCTGGTTGCGCCAGATTTTGCCGTACACAGCTTCTTCCGATGCGGGCCCGTAGGATATGTGAGATAAGGGCCATTCAGGCGGTCGTTCGGGGGTTTACCCCGATATGAAAGGAAGGTCGGTCGGTTATCGAATTGGTTGCGGAACTCGACCTCCGATCCCGGTTGTCGAGGACGGTAGGTTTCTCGCGGGTAAAACAGGGAATATGGTGGACTAACAAGCCATGACGAGCCCGATCCGGCGTATCATGATTGTGGATGATCACGACGCCGTTCGTCGGGGAGTCCGGAACCTTGTCGAAACCAAGCCCTATTATCAGGTGGTCGGCGAAGCGGCCAACGGACGCGACGCGCTGGAGCTGGCCCGCGACACCAACCCTGACATCACCATCCTCGATTATTCCTTGCCGGAGCTGAACGGCCTCGATCTGGCCCATAGCCTCAAGAAAAATCATCCGAGGATGGAGATCCTGCTCTACACGATGCACGATCGCGAAGAAGTGATCATGGAAGTGCTTCGTGCCGGTGTCCGCGGCTTCGTCCTCAAGTCGGATGCGGAGCGGCACCTGATTGCGGCGCTGGATGCGCTATCGATCCACCGACCCTATTTTTCCGGGGCGATATCCGAAACGCTTTTGGACAAATTCCTGGAAAGCAAGCCGCAACCTTGCGCCAGCAGCCTGACCCATCGCGAGCGCGAAGTGGTTCAACAGATCGCCGAAGGGCGGATCAACAAGGAAATCGCCCAGGAGCTCAGCATCAGCGTCAAGACGGTCGAAACCCATCGAGCCAGTGCGATGCACAAGCTGAAGCTGCGCACGACCGCCGACCTGGTTCGCTACGCGATCAGGAACAACATTATCCAGGCGTGAGGCTGAAGGGACTAGGCCGGAACGGCGGCAACGATCTTGGTGCCGTGTTTCAGGCGCCTGATCGCGAAATTCCCGCCCAGCCGTTCGACCCGATGGCGCATCCCCAGCAATCCGACGCCATGCGATTCTTCAAGGTCATGGTCCCGCGGAATGCCGATCCCGTCGTCCCTGACGGTCAGTTCCAGCATTTCCCCGCGCAGCGTCAATGCCACCTGGACATGTAGCGCCTGGGCATGACGGTGGATGTTGAGGAGCGCCTCTTGCGCAACCCGCAGGAGAGCAAGCGCAACCTGCCCCGACTGGGCAATCGTATCGGGTATCGAGCTGTACCTGATCCGCAGCCCCGTCCGATTGGCGAACCCGCGCGCCAACGAACGAAGCGCCGGCCCCAAACCGTCGCGTCCGATTTCGGCTGGATAATAGGTGAATGCGAACGCCCGGATCTCGCGATCGATCTCGCGGACGGTGTCGTCAATCTCGTCCAGCAGCGAACCTTCAGCCCAGGTTCCGTGCACCTCTCGCAAGCGCGCGATCTCAAGCCGCAGGGCGAGCAATAGCTGCCCGGTAGAATCGTGCAGCTCACGGCCTAGCTTTAGCCGCTCGTTCTCTTGCGCCTTCAGGCAGTTTTCAAAGAATTGAATTCGATCGCCGGATTCCAGATCGGGAACGCAGGAACCCAAAAAGAAATTGCGGCCACTTGTCCGGTCAACTGGACAACCAGACGGGCCGATATTGCAGGAAATTTCCGGCTGAAGCAGCGGGGAGGAAAGCGTTTCGAGAGGGTTCGAACCGTGCGAAGATTCGAAAAGCTCGCCCTGTCCGACCGACTCGCTACTCTCGTCGCGCTCGGGCATCCCGGAATAATCACTTAAATCTGCACGCCCATCCATCTGACAACGCCCCCCGCTGCCACTAAAGCTTGCTTAAGGTCTACTACGCATCGACTGAGCAACTCAAACCCGGGCTCCGAGCACGCCCTAAGAAATTAATGTAAGTTATAGGCCTCTTTATCCACAGAGTCATGGAATTTCCGGTCAGGAAAAACCGGACGGCCTCAGGTTTTGGAGTAGAGGCAGCCAGGTTGCAGTCCGCAGAAAATCAGCAATTCTCGTGATCCGGCTGGAGGTTAGCTAGGAATTCAAAGTTGAAAGTGACGCAAAGGTTTCACCGACCCTAATGTCACTTGTCGAAAAATTACGGCGATTAACGGCCGATTTCGGCCCCGGGATCAATTGGGCGATGTCCGAGTCGCCGGGATAGCGGCCCTGACGAAGTAACGGCCGCCAGGCCCTCCTGCCCGGCGGCCGCTACTGCTGGTCGCGATGAATGTCAGGGTTCCTGGACGCCCGTCAGGTCCTTGAGCCGCTTGCGAGCGCTGTCGGCAAACTCGCGCGCGACCGCTTTGACGGTTTCTTCCGTGCCAAGCGTCGCAGGAACATCGAGCGGATCGGGGTGCCGGCGCCGGACCGCCGCGAGCAGAAGCTCGTTGGTGCGCGCGTCATAAAGCTCGACCGCGAACAAGACCGAGCCAGTGAAGGAGCCACCCTTGCCCATCGCGCTCTTGAGAGCGCTCAGGCCGAAGCCCATCGGCGTGACACGCGTCGCGGTGGCGACGCCTCCCTTTGTCCGTTCCGCGCCAAGTAGAGTGACTTTCAGGCGCAATGTATCGGCCTGCGGCCTTGCCGGCGCAGGGAATGACTTGGCGAGTTCGTAGCGAAGCTGGTCGGTGATGATCCCCGCGAACTTCGACCGATCGGCAGCGCTGATGCCGCCGTCAAATTGCGAGTCAGGCCCATTATATACGACGGTGGGATCAACGATCAGCGTCCGGTATTTGGTGAAGACGTTGCGGGGTTGCGCATAGGTCCATGACTCACTGCCCGCCTTGTCCTGCGCCATCCTGCTCGAGGACTTCATTCCGACCGGTGCACGATCCTCGGTCTGCGCAATGGCCGGTGATGCGCCAAGGAGCAGCGCAGCAAGTGCGCCGGTGGCGATGATGTGGTTGGAAAATCGATGACGGGTCATGGCCTGCTTCCTCCAGCGCCTTGCCGCCAAAACGGCGGAACTGATCAGGAAATACCCTCGCACGGCGTCAGGTAGCTCTCTATCGGGACAAACCCCGATTAGTGAGTGTTGGTGACCCGCCGCATTGGGCTTATTACTTTGCCTGCGCGGTGAGCTGTCCCTCCAACCCCGGCGGATATTTCTGCCAGGCCGTCCCGCTGTGCGCCGCCTGCTGCCCGACCGCGTAGAGTTGCTGCATGTAATTGGTGTCGAATTCCTCGAGGTGCGGCGTGTTGAAGGTCGGCGGGATGTAGGTGAGGTTGAAGTCGATCCCGTCTTTCTGGGCGGTAAGGTAGATCCGATAAAGATCGCCGATTCCTTGGGTTCGAGTGAGCGAGGCAATTGCGCGCGCCGCAATGGACATGGTGCGCCGGTCAACGCTCGCCCAGTCAGCATCGAGCCGCGCATTGCGAATGACGTAGAGCGTCCGTTGCCTGGGCTCAGCGGCGCCGAGCTGCTTGATGTTGATTGATGGCGGAACGAAAAATACCTGCGCCATTGTACCGCCGTCGACGTGCATTTCCTGATAACGAGTTCCGCCAACGTTGACGTCGATCATCACTGGGGGAAAGGCTCCCGGAATGGACGCCGATGCCAGCAGGACATTTCGGAATAATTGTATCGACCTCGGATCCTTGTTGGCGGCGATGGCGGTCATGTTCCAGATGACGGGTTCCAACGAATCAAGATTGCCGGTGCCAACAAGCAGCACCCGGCCCTTCTGATATTCGGCCGCGATCTCGTCGAGCAGCTGCTGGTTTACATAGGACGCGATAATCTGGGCGAGAGGAGCAGTATCCGCCATCGCATCGCCAAACAAAGCGCCCTTCAGTAGGCCGCGTTTCTTGAAAATGTCCTTTTGCGAGGTAGTCGTGTAGACCCGCTCAAGCACGTAATCATATTTGGGCCCAAGGAAGGCGAAAGGCGCGATCAGAGCGCCCGTGCTGACGCCTGTCACAAGCTTGAATTCCGGCCGCTTGCCAGTGGCTGTCCAACCGTTGAGTAACCCCGCGCCATAGGCGCCATTATCGCCTCCGCCTGAGATGGCGAGGTAGTAAGCGGGAGGCAGCGGACCCTGATGTCCTTGACTGGCCAGCCACGCCTTTTCCTTTTCCAGCGCCCGCATGCCCTCCGCTGCGAAACTGTCCGTCTCTCGGGACACCAAATAGCGTATCGGCACCGGCAAGGATTCGGCCTGCGCAGATGCAGATTGCGGAACCGCCGGTAGCCGATCGGGGGTGGAGCAGCCGGAGATTCCCAGTTGCAGCGCTGCGGCGATGAATAAGCCGCGTGACCATGAGCGGAGGGCCATCATTGTGCTCCCTTAAGGGAGCCCAGCATTCCGCGTTGGCGCCGGGTCAATCCATCGGGAGAAACCCGTAAGCCATTTCATTCATCCACGGACCGCACCGGTTGACCCAACACCGGTTGGATCATTTGTCCGCGAGGTAGTGCATCAACTGGGCGAGCGTCGCTTCCATCTGGTCCTGCATTTGGCTGATCAGCTCATTCTCGCGCATGTTCTCATGATCGAGCGGCTTCGAATAGCTATCGGAAAAGGCATGCAGGTCGTCGGCATCGAACACGCCCTTGGCGACAAGCCGGGCCAGGATGACCAGCAGTCCGTTGGTATTGGCGATATTGCCCGCCACCAGCGCCTCGTCGACGATTGTCAGCTGGCGGTCGTCATCGTCTTCAATGGTCTCGCTCATTGCCCCAATGTGCCAGCTTCCGGCGGCCATGCAAGCGGTCCAAGCATGGCCCAGCGCATTGCCTTCCGTTCAAACGCCAGGGTGTAGGCCGGGCTGGACGATGGAAGGTCGATCAACTCGACCCCTTCAATTTCGCCCAGGACCGCCCTGCCCAGGCGCGCGGCTGTCTTGCCGTTGAAGGCAATCGCCCGAAGCTGGGGGTGGGTAGCGGCGTAATCACGCAATTGATTTGGGGTGGCTCCCCTGATTGCCGCATCGAGACTGCCCGCCCGGCTTCCCTCTCCAACCACATCCCAAAGGGCGATGCGCCGCAGGGCCAGGCGATTCATGCGATCCGCATATTCCAAGCCGGACAAATCCTCGCCAATTGCCCATCCAAGCAAGCGCCAGAACTGGTTTTGCGGATGAGCATAGTAGCGCTGCGCCTTGAGCGATGCCTCTCCGGGCAGGCTGCCGAGGATCAGCAACTGTGCGTTGGCCGATCCGGCCGGAGGCATTGAACGCTTTAGGGTGATCGAAGCCTCCAGTGGTTGCAGCCCGAGCTTACCTGCCGCTAAGGGCGGGCGACCATGAAGCCCGAAGAGCTCCGCATCGCCCTGTTCTCGGGCAACTATAATTATGTCCGCGACGGCGCCAACCAGGCGCTGAATCGGCTGGTGGGCTATTTGTTGCGGCAGGGCGCCCATGTCCGCATCTATTCGCCAATGGTCGAAAATCCGGCCTTCCCGCCGACCGGCGACCTGGTCGGTGTGCCGTCCGTCCCCATTCCTGGAAGGCCGGAGTATCGACTGGCGGTCCGGCTGCCGGCCAGTGTCCGCAAGGACATCGAGGCATTCAAGCCCAACGTCTTCCATGTGGCGGCACCGGATATTGTCGCCCATCGCGCGGTGACGCTGGCGCGGAAGCGCGGAATCCCGGTCATCTCTTCGGTCCACACGCGCTTCGACACCTATCTTCAATATTATAATATGAAGTGGCTTGAGCCCGTCGTCCGGGCAATCATGCGCCGATATTATCGCCGCTGTGATGCGATTGTCGTGCCGGCCGAATCCACGGCTGCCATCATGCGCGCCCAACGCATGAACAAGGATATCTCCATCTGGGCTCGAGGCGTTGACCGCGGCCAGTTCAATCCCGAGCGCCGAAGCCTCGAATGGCGAAGGGCGCACGGCATTGCCGACGAGGATATGGTCGTCTGCTTCCTTGGCCGTCTGGTCCTGGAAAAAGGGCTGGATGTCTTTTCCGATGCGATCGATGCCGCCCGCGCAATGGGCGTCCCGTTAAAGGTCGTCGCCATCGGTGACGGCCCGGCCCGCGACTATTTCAAGGAACGGCTGCCGGATGCCATCTTCACTGGGCAGCTGACGGGCGCCGAGCTGGCAACCGCCCTGGCATCGACCGACGTGTTCCTGAACCCGTCGATCACCGAAACCTTCGGCAACGTGACGTTGGAAGCAATGGCTTGCGGCCTGCCGGTCATGGCCGCAGCGGCCTCCGGCACGACCAGCCTGGTCAAGGACAATGTGACCGGCCGGCTGGCCGAGCCGGGCGATAATGAGGCCATGGCCAACGAACTAGCGGATTACCAGCGCGATCCCGGACTCCGTGCCAAGCATGGGGCGGCAGGACTGGAATTCGCCAAGACGATGGACTGGGACGAGATCAACGCTGTCGTCATGCATGTTTACGAACGCGTCATCGAACGGCGTTACCGTCTCAATCGTCGTCTGGGTCTTGAGGTTTTGCGTCCCTAACCCGCTCGATCCGCTGGGCGGCCTCGTCAAGGATATCGACAACCTCGTCCAGCAGCTGCTCATTCCAGCCGTCATGGACGACGCGGTTCCGGAGCGCAGTCATCAGATTGCCGATGGCCCGTCCGATCTCCGGGCGCTGTCCGCGGCGGCGATGATTGCCATGGCCTTCGAGCCGCTCGATCAGCTCGTCGACATCCTCTGAATTTTCTTCGAGGTGCGCCCGGCCATCGTCGGTTGCTTCATAAACCTTCTTGCTGTCCTTGGATTTCTTCTCGGCAATGAGACCCATGTCCTCGAGCATGGTCAGCGTCGGATAGACGATGCCCGGGCTCGGCGCATATTCGCCGCCGGTCATATCCTCGATGGCCTTGATCAACTCATAGCCGTGGCGCGGCTCATCGGCGATCAGTTTCAATAGAACAAGGCGCAGCTCGCCGCCTTCGAACATCCGCTTCCGGTCGCGGCCGCGACGGCCGCCCCAGCCTCCCCGGCCTTTGCCGTCGTCGATGCCGAAATCGACCTCGAAGTCGAATGGTCCGAAGCTAAACGAGCGTCTTTGCCGGCCGGCGTGGCGCATATGCCGGTCGTTGTCGCCACAGTCGTAATGGAAGCGCATCTCGTCCCTCCTTGTGATAGCTCTAAGATATATCTTAGATGCATCTCGTTCAAGTATGGGTGCAACTTTCTGCGAACGTGCCTATTCCAACGACCGATGGCCGATCTGTTCGCCGACGAGCTTCCGCCCAGCGCGCCTAACGCAGAGGTTTCGCCGCATGCGCCGCTGGCCGACCGGCTTCGGCCAGGATCGCTCGACGAGGTCGTCGGGCAGGAGCATCTGACCGGACCGGAGGGCGCGATCGGCCGGATGGTGGCGGCCGGAAAGCTCTCCTCGATGATCCTGTGGGGACCGCCCGGGACCGGCAAGACCAGCATTGCGCGGCTGCTGGCCGATGCCGTTGGCCTGCGCTTCGTGGCATTGTCCGCGGTCTTTTCGGGAGTTGCAGACCTCAAGAAGGTATTTGCGGAGGCCAAGGTTGCCGCCAGGGCCGGACAGCGCACTCTTTTGTTCGTTGACGAGATCCACCGTTTCAATCGGTCCCAGCAGGATGGTTTCCTGCCTTACGTCGAAGACGGTACGATCACGCTGGTCGGAGCGACCACAGAGAACCCGAGCTTCGAACTGAACGCCGCGCTTCTGTCCCGCTGCCAGGTGCTGATTCTTCACCGCCTCGACAGCGACGCGCTGTGCAAGCTGCTCGAACGTGCCGAGGAATTGGTCGAACAGGCGCTGCCACTGACTGGCGATGCACGGGATGCGCTGGTTGCAAGCGCCGACGGCGATGGCCGTTTCCTGCTCAACCAGGCGGAAACCTTGTTCGACGTCGGGCTGGAGGAGCCGCTCGATCCGGCCGGTCTGGCCGGCTTCCTTCAGCGGCGCGTCGCAGTCTACGACAAGGACAGGGAAGGTCATTACAACCTCATCTCCGCGCTGCATAAGTCGATCCGCGGATCCGATCCGCAGGCATCGCTCTATTATCTCGCGCGAATGCTGGTCGCGGGGGAGGAGCCGCTGTTTGTCCTCCGCCGACTGATCCGTGCCGCGGTCGAGGACATCGGCATGGCGGACCCCAACGCGCTGGTTCAATGCGTCGCGGCCAAGGACGCCTATGACTTCCTCGGCTCGCCGGAGGGTGAGCTGGCGATTGTCCAGGCTTGCCTCTATCTCGCCACCGCCCCCAAATCGAACGCTGCTTACAAGGCCCAGAAGGGCGCCTGGCGTTCGGCCCAGGAAACCGGGTCGCTGATGCCGCCCAAGAATATCCTGAATGCGCCGACGCGGCTGATGAAACAGGTCGGCTACGGCAAGGGTTACGAATATGACCATGATTCCGAAGAGGGGTTTTCCGGTTCCAATTACTGGCCGGAGGAGATGAGCCCGCAGAATTTCTATGAGCCGACCGGACGCGGCTTTGAGGCGAAGGTCGCGGAGCGGCTTGCCTATTGGGAGGAAAAGCGCCGAGAACGGCGTTAAACCTACTGATCCGACAGGGGAACGACATGTACCAGAACACTGAGCCCGCCCGTTACTGGCAGCAGCAATTGGCCGAATGGGGACCCAAGGTCCTGTTCGCCGTCCTCATCCTGATCGTCACGCACTTCGTCGCCAAGGCGGTGCAATGGGGGCTGGCCAAGCTGATCGACCGGGTGCCCGTCCTTAAGCGGCATCCCGGGGTTGGCGGCGACAGCATCGGCACGGAGCTGGGGCGGCTGGCCTATTGGCTGGTGTGGCTGGTCGGCCTGATCGCGGCTCTTCAGCCGCTCGGCCTGTCGGGCGTTTTGACTCCGGTCACGGCGCTCACCAACGAAGTCTTCGCTTTCGTTCCGCGGCTGCTCGGCGCCGGCCTGTTTTTCTTTGCGGGCCTGATCCTTGCCCGGATCGTGCGCCACGTCGTGGAAGCGGCCCTCGGCGCACTCAACCTGGAGCGGCTGGCGGGCAGGGCCGGCCTCAAGCTCGGCGAAGCGCCGGTTGCGGTCGATAGCGAAGGCATCGCCTCGGAAGGCGCAGCCCCCGTACGGAGCACCATCGCGCGCGCAGTCGGCATGACGGTGTCGGCGGTGATCATCATTTTTGCCGCGATTGCCTCGCTCGACATCCTGCAAGTCGAGGCGGTGTCCGAACCGGCAAAGAACATGCTCAACATGATCGCGCTGGCGATCCCCAATGTGCTGGCCGCATTGCTTTGGCTGGCGATCGCCTTTGTCATCGCCAAGTGGGTCAAGAGCCTGATCGAGACAGTCCTGCCAAGCCTCGGCTTCGACAATTTCGTTCACTCGCTCGGCGCCATGCCGCGCAACGCACAGCCTTCGAAAGTGGTCGGCGGCATCGCCATGACCGCGCTGCTGCTGCTTGCCGGCATCGAAGCGCTGCACCGCCTGGGCGGCGACAGCACCGCGGCGCTGGTGATCCAGGTGACCGAGCTGGGCGGCAAGGTCATCTTCGGTACCGTGATCATCGTCGTCGGCTTCGTGCTGGCGCGAATCCTTGCCGGGCTGGTTGGAGCCTCGACGGAGCGGGCCAGCTATGCGGAAGTGATCGTCAAATATGCGATCATTGCCTTGTTCACGGCGATCGGCCTCACCTTCATGGGGTTGGCCGATCAGATCGTGATGCTGGCGTTCGGCCTGATCCTGGGCTCCGCCGCAGTCGCGACGGCGATCGCCTTCGGACTCGGCGGCCGGGACTATGCGGCTCGGCTGCTTGAAGAATGGCATGAGGATAACCAGCCACCGCCGCTTCGCCGCCCGCCGCCGCCGCGTCTCAAGAAGGCAGCAGCTCCGGAGGACGACAGCCAGCCGCCGTGGGTGTGACGGGAGCCGGACGACAACCATTCGGGACATGGGCCGAGGTCGCCGACTTCGCCCTGTCCCTGCCGGCAACCGAGCTGTCGACAAGTTACGGCAAGCCCGCCGTCAAGCTGCGCGGCAAGGCGTTTCTCTATCCCGGGCGCGAAGCCGGCAGTTTTGCGATCGCCTCGCCGCTGGACGAAAAAGAAATGCTGATGACGACCGACCCGGGCACATTCTGGGAGACGCAACATTACAGCGGATGGCCGGCGGTACTGGTCCGCTTCGGCAGCCCTGAGCGCGAGCGGATCGAGCTGGTGATCCGGAGAGCCTGGTGGGATCGCGCGTCGAAAGCGCAGCGGACGACATTTGGTCCGCGCCCCTGATTTCAAGAGCTTCGTCGCGATCGACTGGTCGGGTGCCAAGGGTCGTCGCCACAAGGGGATCGCCGTTGCCGAAGCTCGCGGAGACGACCCGCCTCGACTGGTTCGGCCTGGCCATGTCTGGTCACGCGAGGAGGTTCTCGACTGGCTTTTGAAACGGGCGTCGCAGGAGCCGACGCTGTTCGGCTTCGATTTCAGCTTCGCACCGCCATATGCCGATCGCGGGACTTACCTCCCCGGCGAAGTCGACGTGCCCGATACTGCCAAGGACTTTTGGGCATATGTGGACGCGGTGAGCGAGGATGAGGACCTCGGCGCGGCATCATTTCTGGAAAAGGCGCATCGCCGCCATTTCTATTTCGGCATTGCCGACGGCGTGAAAGCCCAATTCATGCATTTCCGCCAATGCGATCAGCGGCTGAACGCGATGGGCGGTCGGAAAACGGCAAGCGCGTTCGACGCCATCGGCGCGGCGCAGGTGGCCAAGGCCAGCTTTTCCGGAATGCGGCTGCTTCGCCGTGCCAGCGGCAAGGTCACGATCTGGCCGATGGACCCGCTGCCTCCTGAGGGAAGCGCCGTCGTCGAGATCTACACGCGGATTTACCTTCGCAATGCCGGGATGAGCGGAAAGAAGCTGCGCAGTCGTGCCGACCTCAACCGAGCGCTGATCGGGCTTGGCAGCAAGCCGGTCAGGCTGAGGTTCGAGCCGAACGATCACCAGACGGATGCCTTGGTCACCGCAGCGGGCATGCGGGCTCATGCCCGTCACCCCCTGGCTTTCTCTCCTCCCGGCCTGACACGGGAACTTGCGCGAACCGAGGGCTGGACGTTCGGCATCGTCTGACGCAAAGGGGTCGCACGAACTGGCCATCCGGGCGATGGTAAGCTCGTGAGACCCATTGCGGGCACGCCGGCTTAGCACAGTGGTAGTGCAGCGGTTTTGTAAACCGAAGGTCGGGGGTTCAAATCCCTCAGCCGGCACCACAAAAAATTTTATGCGTTCGGGAACCCGGACGCGGCGTGGTCG
>DASTVY010000041.1:0-3740 GCA_035758865.1 Sphingomicrobium sp.
CCTTGAGCGCGTGGTTGAGGGCATCGATGCGCATCTGCGCCCAGGCGCGATACTGCGCATGCGTCATGGGCGGCACCATCTTTTCGTGCATGTAGGGCAGGAAGGCGTCGTCGATCTGCACATACAGGCCGGCATCGACGATGGTCTTGTATTCCTGGTGCAGGCAGTTGGCGAGCGCCCACAACAAGCTTCGCTCGTCCGGATAATGTTCGTTCTTGGCGTTCGGCAGCGCGCTCGCCGGCGCGACCACCGGAAGGAAAGCGCCCGGCGCCTTGGCTTTGGCGGCGGCGGCCTTGAGATTGGCGATGTCGCGTTTGACCTGGACATCGGAATAGGTCAGCGGAGCGTTGACCACAAAGCGCGCGCCGAGCCGCTTGCCGAGGCCGGAAACCCGGTCGTATTCGGCGTAGAATTCCGGGAAGGCGACGCGGTCCTGGCCGCCCCCGGCGGACGCCATCGGATCCTTGGCCTCATCCGCGGTCAGCGCCCGGGTGGTCACCCCGGTGAGACGGTCGTGGACGTAAAAAGCCCAGTTCCGCCCTTTGCTGAACTCGCCGTCGCTGACGATATCGATGCCGGCATCTACCTGCTGCTGGACCACCTGCTCGATCGACGCTTTCAGGCAGGCTTCATAGGCGGCCTGGTCGTAGGGCTGGCGGTCCTCGATCTTTTGCAGGAACTCGACGAGCTTGGGCGGCCGGACCAGGCTGCCGACATGGGTGGTCAGGATGCGGTTGGCGACCATTTCACTCCCCTGATTTTTTCTGTTCGTTGCCCGGCGGTTTGCATATCACCTTCGGGCCGTGCGCTGCACCGGCGCGCTTCCGGCCCGCGGGGCCAAATGCGGCACGATTTTTGCGATTCCGCTTGGCAAACCCGGCCGGACGCTCTACATAGGGGCACAGGGCGTGCCGGCCCAGTGTGTCGGCGCGCCTTTGCGCGCTTCATGGAAAACATGGTGGTTAGGACCTTCTTCCTTTTGGACATCCTCCGGGATCTATCTGAAAGGGGCCAGGACAAATCACATATTCCTTTGAGCGCCAAGGGCTTCCGGCGGTTTCCGGAAGTCCATCCTGTCCGAGACTGCAGGTGCCGGATCCCGGCTTAATGCGAAACGCCTGCACAGATGGGGAAGACCGTTTTGGGGCGAAAAGCCCCGCGACCGGTTCGAACCTCGGGAACCCGGTGCGCCCGCTTGCGCGCCTGGGGGGCAGGAACTCAGAGCGCCGTCCTGCTCGGGTCCGTGCAACGCCAGGGACGGACGGCATGTCGCAACCGGCGGGCCCCGTTGTGAGGGGCCGCCAACCGGAAAGAGCTTGCAGTGGACCGAGCGGCTAAGAAAGAGCTCGTCACGACGCTCAACGGTGTCTTCAAGGACACCAACGTCGTGGTCGTCGCTCATTATTCGGGCCTGAACGTCAGCCAGATGCAGACCCTGCGCAAGCAGATGAAGCAAGCCGGCGCGGCGGTGAAGGTCGCGAAGAACCGTCTCGCAAAGATCGCTCTTGAAGGCACGGACGCAGCCGTGGTCGTCCCCTTGCTCAAGGGGCCGACCCTGATCGCCTATTCCGGCGATCCAGTGGCTGCGCCGAAGGTCGCCGCCGACTTCGCCAAGGCGCACGAGAAATTCGTGATCCTGGGCGGAGCGATGGGTAAGACGGCGCTTGATGCCAATGGCGTCAAGGCGCTCGCTTCGCTGCCGTCGCTCGACGAGCTGCGCGCCAAGATCGTCGGCCTGATCCAGGCTCCGGCGACCAAGATCGCGCAGGTTGTCAACGCGCCGGCGGCCAAGCTCGCCCGCGTGGTCCAGGCCTATGCCGCCAAGAGCGAGCCCGCGTGACACGCTTCGCAAACTCGACTGGTTCGAACCTATAAGGATGTTCAATGGCTGATCTGCAGAAACTCGTCGACGACCTCTCGACCCTTACGGTTCTCGAGGCTGCCGACCTTGCGAAGATGCTGGAAGAGAAGTGGGGAGTGTCCGCCGCGGCTGCTGTCGCCGTCGCCGCCGCTCCCGGCGCTGCCGCCGCGCCGGCAGAGGAAAAGACCGAGTTCACCGTTGTCCTCACCGCCGCCGGCGAGAAGAAGATCGAGGTGATCAAGGAAGTCCGCGCGCTGACCGGCCTCGGCCTGAAGGAGGCCAAGGATCTGGTCGAGGGCGCACCCAATCCGGTCAAGGAAGGCGTGACCAAAGACGAGGCCGAGAAGGTCAAGGCCCAGCTGGAAAAGGCCGGCGCGAAGGTGGAACTCAAGTAAGTGTGAAGTGAGGCTGGATGAGTCCGGGGTGAGCAAGCCCCGGATTCATTCATATCTCTGGGCCATAGCGATAATGGCGTGGCGGCAGAGGCGTGGTGGTTCGGCACCCGGCCGAATCGCTTTAAATGAAGGGTTTCGACGGCTGTCCTGATGGTCGCGATGGATTGCGGCCTTCCGGAGAGTCGTCCCGGGCCCGATGGTTCGGCAAAGCGAGAGATGAGATGGCGCAGACGTTTACCGGTCGCAAGCGCGTTCGCAAGTTTTTCGGAAAAATCCAGGAAGTCGCAGAGATGCCGAACCTCATCGAGGTTCAAAAGGCGTCCTATGACCAATTCCTGCTGGTGCAGGAGCCCGTCGGGGGCCGCCCCGACGAGGGCCTGCAGGCTGTCTTCAAGTCCGTGTTCCCGATCTCGGACTTCTCCAATACGTCGATGCTCGAATTCGTGAAATACGAGTTCGAAGCGCCGAAATACGACGTCGACGAATGCCGCCAGCGCGGCATGACCTACGCGGCACCGCTCAAGGTGACGCTGCGTCTCATCGTGTTCGATATAGACGAGGAGACGGGGGCCAAGTCGGTCAAGGACATCAAGGAGCAGGATGTCTACATGGGCGATATCCCGCTCATGACCAACAACGGCACCTTCGTCGTCAACGGCACCGAGCGCGTCATCGTTTCCCAGATGCACCGCTCGCCCGGCGTGTTCTTCGATCACGACAAGGGCAAGACCCATTCCTCGGGCAAGCTGTTGTTTGCCGCGCGCATCATTCCGTATCGCGGCTCGTGGCTCGACATCGAGTTCGATGCCAAGGACATCGTCTATGCGCGTATCGACCGGCGCCGGAAAATCCCGGTGACGTCGCTGCTCTACGCGCTCGGCATGGACGCCGAGGAAATCCTCGACACCTTCTACCGCAAGATGATCTACAAGCGGCAGAAGGACGGCTGGCGCGTGCCGTTCGATTCCAATCGCTTTCGCGGCTACAAGGCGATCAACGATCTCGTCGACGCCGACAGCGGCAAGACCATCCTGGAGGCCGGCAAGAAGCTCACGGTGCGGCAGGCGAGGCAGCTCGCCGAGAAGGGCCTCAAGGCCCTGCGCATGACCGATCAGGAGCTGATCGGCCAGTATATCGGGGAAGACCTGGTCAACCCCAAGACCGGCGAGATCTATACCGAGGCCGGCGAGGAGATCACGGAAAAGAATCTCAAGGCGCTGAACGAGGCCGGCTACAAGGAACTGCCGCTGCTCGACATCGACCATGTCAATGTCGGCGCCTATATCCGCAACACGCTGCATGCAGACAAGAACATGACGCGTGAAGACGCGCTGTTCGAAATCTACCGTGTGATGCGTACGGGTGAGCCGCCGACGGTCTACTCTGCGCAGACCATGTTCCAGTCGCTGTTCTTCGACAGTGAGCGCTACGACCTGTCCGCGGTCGGCCGCGTCAAGATGAACATGCGCCTCGAACTCGACGCG
>DASTVY010000095.1:0-2517 GCA_035758865.1 Sphingomicrobium sp.
ATCGTCCATTGCCGAAGCTATATCCCGGCGCGGTCAGGACTGGCGCTCAAAGAGCGATTTGGAGTTCGCTTCCTGTTCGACATGCGCGGTTTCTGGCCGGACGAGAAAGCCGAAGGAAATAATTGGGACCTCGGCAATCCGCTATATGCACTTGTCTATCGCTACTTCAAACGGCTCGAATCTCGGTTGCTGCGCGGTGCGGATCACATCGTCAGCCTGACGCAGGCCGGCAAGGAACAGCTGCTGACTCGGCCGGAGCTTGCAAGCGATGCCGTACCGATCTCCGTCATCCCATGTTGCGTCGATTTCGGCCATTTCCCGCTGGCAACTCCGGAAAGCCGCGAGGCGGCACGGCGAGAGCTCCAAATTGGCGAGGGAGAAGCAGTGCTCTCCTACCTAGGCTCGCTTGGCTCCTGGTACATGCTCGAGGAAATGCTCGATTTCTTCAAAGCCTATGCAGCGCGGCATGACAAAGCACGCTTTCTGTTCGTGACGGCCGACGATGCGGAGCCGATCCGCAATGCCGCCGTCGACCGGCGTATCGATCCTGAAGCCCTTATCATCCTGCCTGCAACCCGGGAGGAAGTGCCCCGCCTGATGGCAGCAGCCGATCTCGGCATTTTCTTTATCAAGCCGGTATTCTCGAAGACGGCGAGCTCTCCGACTAAGATGGGCGAAATGCTGGCAGTCGGTCTGCCAATCGTCGCCAATGCGGGCGTTGGCGATGTCCAACCGATGATCGAAGATATCGGCTGCGGCGTCGCGATCGGCAGCTTCGATCGCGATAGCTACAGTTCGGCGCTTGACCGGTTGGACTGCCTCAAAACCAGTAGCCTGGAGCGTCGCGAGCGCGCCTTCCCCTGGTTCGACGTCGATCTCGGGATCGAGCGCTTCGACAATATCTATCGCGAACTGCTTGGCCGGTAGGGCCGCTCAATCGTCGCGCCGAGCAGCTCGCCTGTCCCTCAGCCTCCGGATCCCAGCAAAGGGAGCAAAGCCATCGACATAATAGTCGAATGCGGCGCCGCCCCGGGCGAGATTCAGCGTATGCGGGCCCCGCACATGGACGAACCGGAAATCTTCTACGGCCTCTTCGCTGTAGCTGCTCGGATCGATCTGGGTGACGCGGAAGAACGTAAGTCCGTCACCATATCCCCGCCTGAGGTCCTGGCCGACACGATAAAGATTTCCGCCGACGGAAAGGAGCTTACCTGCCATACGCGATCCGTTGGGTGAGAGCCGGATCGGGCTCGACGGGTGCTCGGCAAATTCGCCTTCCAAATTCTTTGCAACCCAAAGGCGCAGGACCGACGGCCCCTCATCCGCCCGGTTAGCGAAAAGGTAGATGAGGTCGTTTTCATGATGCGGGGTCGGATCGAGCAGCGCCGGTCGGCCGGGAATTTTCAGATCGATGGGTCCGCCAAGACCATCCTCACCCAAGGAAAATGCCCGCGCCGGGGCCCAATCGGATATTTCCGGCGTAATGAACCAGCTCGCACCGTTCGCACAGGGTGCGGGATAGCTGAAATGTCCCCCACGGCCGGAAATCTGGCGATGCCCATGTTGGCTGATGTGCAGGATCTGGCCACGGCTGGAACGACGATGAAGCCCTTCAATCAACAGGCCTTCGCTTGGATGGAAGAATGGGTCGGCCAGGAAGCGATATCCCGCCGGGGTCTCAACGGTCTGCCAGTCCTGGTGCCTTGCAAGTGCCCCCTTAAGTGAATCGAATGTTGGGCTGTCCGGCAAGTCGACAGTCGCGACCTGCCAGCGCTTTTCCACGAACAAACCGTAGTGGAGGCGCTTGGCAGCCGCGCGCCACTGCTTGAGCAGGAAATGGAAAAGCTGGCGGTTGGTTGGAAGGCGATAATTCGGCCCCCAACTTGCTGGTTTCGAACTTCGACCTGCGAGGCAATTCTCGACCGCCCGCTTCAGTAGCAGAGGCGAATGCCGATAAGCCTCTATCAGCGTAGCCCGGTACGAATGCGCGAGGATCTTCGTTTCCGCGAATGCGACGATATCCCCCGCATCCAGGTCGTTCGAAAGCCGCTGGACGACCTGACCCATGACCGGCCTTCCGGCCTGCATTTCGTGAAATCCGGCAGGACGTCCCCGGAACTCGGCCGGATCTCCGTGGTGGTAGGAAAGGATTGGGATCGGCAACTGGTCTGGAGACGGAATGCGCAGCAAGCCCATGCCGAACTTGACCAGGACATCGACGGCGTCGGTGCGCAACTGCCCGATCAGTTCGCCCGGCAATTTTTGCCAGGCTCCTTCCGGTAGCGCGTCGAATCCATGGACCTGGGCAGCTGGCAGTTCGGCCGGCCAGGGTCGGAGTCGAGTCAGCCGATTGCGGACCGTGAACACATTGAGCAAATAGTAAAATGCGTTGCCGATGCGCCGAGGAGCAGGCTTGGTGTTCTGGCAGCTGTAGACCAGCAGGTCCGCCTCGCCGGCCAGGGTAAGCAACGCCTTGTACTGCCAGACGGCCAGCATCCCTCGATCGACGATGACCCC
>DASTVY010000252.1:0-7289 GCA_035758865.1 Sphingomicrobium sp.
AGCCACAGCCTGCTCGGGCGTCGCTCCAGCCATTTGAACGCGGGTCCAGTCGCGGAAGGGACCGCCGCTGGCGGTCAGCACCATTCTTTCGACGTCGCATGAGCGATTATCGGCAAGGCATTGGAATATCGCATTATGTTCGCTGTCAACCGGGAGGATGGTGGCGCCGCAAGCCTTCGCGGCGGCCGTCATGAGCTCGCCGGCGGTGACCAGCGCTTCCTTGTTGGCCAACGCCACCGTTCGCCCGGCCTCGATCGCCGCCATGACGGGCTCCAGCCCCGCACAGCCGACGATTGCGGCCATCACCAGCTCTGCTTCGCCGCTCGCCGCCTCGGCGAGAGCTTCCTTCCCGGTTGCAGCGCGGCACTTGCTGCTGGCCAGCCTTCCTTCAAGCTCTGGCAGGAGCGTGGCGTCGTCGATCACCGCGAGCTTGGCATTGGTCCGGAGCGCTGCATCGGCAAGCGCGGCAACATTTTTCGCGGCCGTCAGCGCAACCACCTCAAAGCGGTCGCCGTGCCGTTCGACAAGATCCAACGTCGAACGGCCTACCGAACCGGTCGCCCCAAGGATGGATATGGTGCGCCGCTTCACAGCGCACCCGCGACCAGCAATGAGGCGGTCAGCACCGCGACCGGCACGAGACCGTCCAATCGGTCGAGCAAGCCGCCATGGCCGGGCAGCCAGGTTCCACTGTCCTTGACTCCGGCCCTGCGCTTCAGCCCGCTTTCGAACAGGTCGCCGATTTGCGCGGCTGCGCCGAACAGCACTGCGAGCGAGAGCAATATTGGTGGAAGCCCGACATAATAGACCCAGGCGCCCGCCATCAGGCCGGCACAGATCACCCCACCAATCAGACCGGCAACCGTTTTGTTGGGACTGATCGACGGAGCGAGCCTGGGCCCGCCGATGGATCGGCCGGCAAAGTAAGCCCCGATATCGGTCGCCCAAACCACCAGAAATACCCAAATTAGCAGGTCGAACCCGCTGCCAACCCCCTCATACTCTGCCCGTTCGCGGATCCAAAGCAGCGAAACGGCAGGCAGGAGGCAGTAGAAAAAGCCAAAGAACTTCCACGCGAAGCCCCAGCGCCCGACCATGCGCGTCCATTCGACGTACATTATGGTGGCGATCAGTGCGACCAGGACGGCGAAGACGGTGCCGCCGAACAGAGCGGAGGCCAGGGCAATGCCCATCAGGATAATGCCGACCGCGGTTCGGGTGGCGAGCTCGTTCATCGGCCGCCGAACCGCCGCTGCCGGCCTGCAAATTCGGCGAGCGCTGCCTCGAATTCCTTTTCTCCGAAATCCGGCCAGAGGGTATCGATGAAAATCAGTTCGGCATAAGCGGCTTGCCACAGCAGGAAATTGGACAGGCGCTTTTCGCCGGAAGTGCGGATTACCAGATCGAGTTCTGGCAGTCCTTGTGTTGAAAGTTCCGCAGCCAGGCTCGCCTCGCTGATGGTCGCCGGGTCGAGCTCGCCAGCGGCTGATTTTTCGGCCAGCCGCCTGGCTGCTCCGGCAATCTCGTCCCTTGCTCCATAATTGAGTGCGACGACGAGGATCAGCCGGTCGTTCTTGGCGGTCCGCTCGACGGCCCGCTCTAGGCGCTCGACAAGTTGCGAACCAAACGCCTTGTGGTCGCCGATAAGGCGCAGCCTCACGCCTTCGCGCGCCAGGTCGTCCAGCTCCCGCTCCAGGTAATAGGCCATGAGGCCTTTGAGATCGCTGATCTCATCTTCGGACCGGCGCCAATTTTCCGACGAAAAAGCATAGAGGGTAAGGACTTCAACGTCTGACTTGACGGCGGCCTTCAATATGCGGCGAACCGCTTCGGCGCCCGCCCGGTGGCCGGCAGCACGCGGCAATCCGCGCTTCGCGGCCCACCGTCCGTTTCCATCCATGATAATGGCGACATGGCGAGGATTTCCTCCACCGTCACCGGCGAAGGTCGCCCCCTCTTCTGGGGCGGGAATGGAGCTCACTTGCCGAGGATTTCCTGTTCCTTGGAGTGGGCGGCCGCATCGATGTCCGCAATCACATTGTCGGTGAGCTTTTGGACTTCGACGGCCAGCCGCTTGTGCTCGTCCTCGCTAATTTCGTGCTTTTTTTCATCGGTCTTGAGCGCTTCCATGCCGTCGCGGCGGACGTTGCGGACCGCGACCCGCGCCTTCTCCGCATATTGGCCGGCAAGCTTGGCCAGCTCCTTGCGGCGTTCCTCGGTCAGGTCGGGGATCGGCAGTCGGATGACTTGGCCATCGACGATCGGATTGATGCCGAGACCTGCGTTGCGAATGGCCTTTTCCACCGGGCCGATATTGCTCTTGTCCCAAACCTGCACCGACAGCAGCCGCGGCTCCGGCACGGAAACCGTCGCGACCTGGTTGATGGGCATGTTGGCGCCATAGACCTCGACCTGGATCGGATCGAGCAGCGCCGTCGAGGCGCGACCCGTGCGCAAGCCGGCAAGGTCGTGCTTGAATACGTCCAGGGCGCCATGCATGCGGCGGTCCAGATCTTGCTTGTTGTAAGCGGGCATTCCTCTCACTCCTCGTTCTGGACGATCGTCGCCGTACCCCGCCCGGCGAGAACCTCCGCGAGGTTGCCGGGCTGGCGGATGTTAAACACGACGATCGGAATATTGTTGTCGCGGCAAAGCGCAACCGCGCTGGCGTCCATGACCTTGAGGTCGTCGGCCAGGACACGGTTGAAGCCCAGGCTGTCGTAGCGCTTGGCTTTGGCGACCTTCTTGGGATCTGCGTCGTAAACTCCATCGACGCTGGTTCCCTTGAACAGCGCGTGGCAGCCCATTTCGGCGGCGCGCAGCGCAGCGGCCGTATCGGTCGTGAAAAACGGATTTCCGGTGCCCGCGGCGAAAATGACGATCCGCCCCTTTTCCATATGTCGCACGGCGCGGCGACGGATGTAGGGCTCACAGACGCTGGCCATTGGAATTGCCGAGAGCACGCGCGTGTCGACGCCAATTTTCTCCAGCGCATTCTGAACGGCTAGCGCGTTCATCACCGTTGCCAGCATGCCCATATAGTCGCCGGTGGCGCGGTCGAAACCCTGGGCGGCACCGGCGATGCCCCGGAATATATTGCCTCCGCCTACGACGAGGCAGAGCTCATGACCCGCCTCCTTGGCTGCTGCCACCTCTCCCGCCATGCTGGCGACGGTTGCCGGGTCGATCCCAAATTGATTGGGGCCCATCAACGCCTCGCCCGACAGCTTCAGCAAGATGCGATGAAAGCGCGGTCGGGTCATAGGCGGGTCGATCCTCTCATGGCCCGGATGAATGAAGGGCGGTTGCGCTATTAAGGCGCACCCGCTCCTCTGCCAACCGCATTTGATGGGTCCTACTCGGAACGGCGCAAATGCAATACAAGCCCTGCGAGCGCAGGGGGCTGCGGATGGCAAGCGTCTTTTTGAGCTACGACCATGACGATGAAGAGAAGGCGAAACCCATTGCCTTGGCATTGGAAAAGGCCGGGCACGTCGTCTGGTGGGATCTGCACATCAAAGGCGGCGCCCAATTCGGCAAGGTCATCGAAAAGGCGCTCGCGGATGCGGACGCAGTCGTCGTGCTGTGGTCGAAGAACTCCATCGATTCCGCCTGGGTCCGCGACGAGGCGGGCGCCGGCCGCGATTCCGGCCGTCTAGTTCCGGCGACGATCGACGGCGCGCAGCCGCCATTAGGCTTTCGCCAATTCCACACCATCGATCTGGCGCGCTGGAAAGGGCGCAAAGGTGATTCCCATCTGGCTCAACTGCTTGATGCAATCTCAGCCAACGACCGCAGTACCAATCCAGAGGAACCTTCGCACATTGCGCCGGTCATCGGTTCTAGGTCCGGTCGCGGCAGCACCAGGCTGTTCGTTCTGGTTACCGGCACTGTTCCGCTCCTTCTCATTGGTGCAGCCGTCGCATGGCTGGCAATAAGACCTGCCGCCTCCAGTCCTTCGCTTGCCGTGTCGGCGGCGGCTCCCACTGCCGCTTCAAATGCGCTGGCCCGCGAGTTGCTGGTGAGGCTGGGTGAGCTGCAGTCGGTCACTGGCGGCAATCTGCGGCTTATCGGAACGGAAGCGCAGGCAGGCACCGGTAGCAAGCCAACCCTGAGGTTCGAGGTCGGCGCGACCAGGGAGGACGGCAAATCCAAGGCAAGTCTTGTCCTGTTGGATGGACGCGATGGCTCATTGATGTGGTCGCGCAACTTCGAACAGTCTGTCTCCCGTCAAGCCGATCTGGAACAGCAATTCGCTTATACTGCTGCCCGCGTCCTTGGTTGCGCTCTCGATGGTGTATCTGCCGGCCAGCCGAAATTGGCTCCAGAGACCCTGAAGCTTTACCTCAATGGCTGCGCAGCTTCGACGGAAATCGGCGATGGCGATGTGACGCCCGTGGTCCGGATCATGCGCCGGGTTGTTAGTGAAGAGCCGAAATTCGCTCCCGCCTGGGCTCTGCTCATTTTCACAGAGTCGGAAGATACCCGACCGGAAACCAACATCGGGCGCGTAGCTCCAGCCAAACAGCAGATATTGCGGCAACATCTTGAAGCGGCGAGAAAGATCGATCCCGACCTGCCTGAGCTGTCGCTTGGGGAGCTTGCCTTGATGCCCCGCCGTAACTTCGGGCAGGCCATCGAACTGATGGATCGGGCAATTGAGGAGCATCCCGACAATCCCGTTCTGCTTAGTTACCGGGGTCCGCTACTGCAGAGTGTTGGTCGCAGCCGCGATGCAATCAAGGATGCCCGCCGGGTGTTCGAACTCGATCCAATATCGCCCTACGCCTTGAATGGTTTGATTGCAGCCCTTGCCTATGGAGGCCAGATCGATGCTGCTCGGACCGAACTCGCTCGCGCGGAACGGCTTTGGCCCGGCACGGTCTCCCTCCGCGATGCACAATCGAGGTTCCACTTCCGATTTGGGGATCCCCAGATTGCGCTCGCTATGATTGCAGCCGAGGATCGTAACCGGGGCGAAGCGATTTACTTGCAGGCGCGGATGGATCCTAGTCCCGCCAACATCGCCCACATGATGGCCTATATCCGCGAGAGAATTAAGGTGGTTCGATCGGCAGGCTTAAGCGTCATGATCCAGTCTTATGCAGAGTTTGGCCAGATTAACGAACTCTACGAACAGCTGCTCAATTGGCCGAATGTGGAAGATCTTGCGATTGTGGGGGACCTCTATTTCCGACCCGGCCTGAAGGCCGCCCGCAACGATCCGCGCTTCATGAAGCTCGCCCAACGGGCCGGCTTGCTAACCTACTGGATCGAAAGCGGCCAGTGGCCTGATTTTTGCTCCGAGCCCGACCTGCCCTACGACTGCAAGGCGGAAGCAGCGAAGCTCCACTGATACGAAAAAGGGCGGAGCCGAAGCCCCGCCCTTCCCTGTCTCGATGATCCAACCGCTCAGGCGACCGGCTCGTCCTTCTTGGCACCGGCGGCAGCTGCCACCTCGGCCGCGAAGTCGCTCTCGGCCTTCTCGATGCCCTCGCCAAGCTGGAAGCGTTCGAACGCCTTCAGCGTGATCGGCGAGCCGGCTTCCTTGCCGGCCTGAGCGACGACGTCGGCGACCGGGGTCTTGTTGTCGATCACGAACAACTGGCTCAGCAGGGCATTTTCCTTGCGGAACTTGGCCATCGATCCCTCGACCATCTTTTCGACGATGTTCTCGGGCTTGCCGCTTTCCTTGGCCTTCTCGATCGCGATCGCGCGCTCGCGCTCGAGCATCGCTGCGTCGAGGCTGTCGGCATCGAGCGCCAGCGGGTTGGCCGCGGCGATGTGCATCGCGATCTGCTTGCCAAGCATCTGAAGCGTCTCGGCCGGAGCGGCGCTCTCAAGCGCGACCAGCACGCCGATCTTGCCCATGCCCGGGACAACCGCGTTGTGGACATAGCTGACCACCGCGCCCTCGTTGACCGACAGCAGCGCGGTACGGCGAAGCGACTGATTCTCGCCAATGGTGGCGATGTTGTCGGTCAGCTTTTCCTCGACGGTGCCGCCGGTCGGATAGGCCGCGGCCTTCAGCGCTTCGACGTCGCCATTGGCCGCAAGGGCCAGGGCCGAGACGTTGCGGACGAAGTCCTGGAACTGCTCGTTCTTCGCAACGAAGTCGGTTTCCGAATTGACCTCGACGACCGCGCCCCTGGTGCCTTCGACGGCAACGCCGACCAGGCCCTCGGCTGCAGTACGGCCGGCCTTCTTGGCGGCGGCCGCGAGGCCCTTAGCGCGCAGCCAGTCGACCGACGCTTCCATGTTGCCGTCGTTCTCGGCCAGTGCCTTCTTGCAGTCCATCATGCCGGCGCCCGTGCGCTCACGCAGTTCCTTCACCGAAGCAGCGGTGATCTCAGCCATGTTTCAAATCCTCCAAAGGGAAATATGGGACGCGTCGCGGAAAGCCCAAGCCCTCCGCGACGCGCCCCGAATGTCGTTCGCGTAAGGGCTCAGGCCTCGAGCGCGGCTTCCGCCGGAGGCTCGGCCATTTCGCCGATGTCCTCGCCGCGAGCTGCTGCGCCGCCCGTCTTGCCGGCGTTGGCGGCATTGGCGATCGCCTCGCAATAGAGGCGGATCGCGCGGCTGGCGTCGTCGTTACCGGGGACCGGGAAGGCGATGCCTTGTGGGTTGGAGTTGCTGTCGAGGATCGCAATGACCGGGATGCCCAGCACATTGGCTTCCTTGATCGCCAGCTCTTCCTTGTTGGTGTCGATGACGAACATGACGTCCGGCAGGCCGCCCATATCGCGGATGCCGCCCAGGGAATTCTCCAGCTTGTCGCGCTCGCGGGTGAGCTGCAGCACTTCCTTCTTGGTGAGGCCGGCGGTGTCGCCCGACAGTTGCTCCTCAAGGCTCTTGAAGCGCTTGATCGAGTTGGAAATGGTCTTCCAGTTCGTCAGCATGCCGCCCAGCCAGCGATGATTGACGAAGTGCTGGCCGGAAACGCGGGCCGCTTCGGCAACCGCGTCCTGCGCCTGGCGCTTGGTGCCGACGAACAGCACCTTGCCGCCACGAGCGACGGTCTGCTGGACGAAGTCCAATGCGCGAGCGAACAGCGGAACGCTCTGCGACAGGTCGATGATGTGGACGCCGTTGCGGTCGCCGAAGATGTACGGCTTCATCCGCGGGTTCCAGCGGTGGGTCTGGTGGCCGAAATGCGCTCCGGCCTCGAGCAATTGCTGCATGGTGACGACGGTGGTCGCCATAGGGATATCTCCTTCACGGTTAAGCCTCGGCGGATCCGAGTAACCGGGCAATGCCCGGCACCGCGATATGTGAACCCGCCTGTGGGA
>DASTVY010000258.1:0-4710 GCA_035758865.1 Sphingomicrobium sp.
TGGTCGCTTCCTTCGTGACTTGAGTGGAATGGCGGGCGCCTTGCCACCAACGATCCCACCGTTCAAGCGCCATACAGCTAGCAAGACATAGCCTCGTTCAATTCCGATTGAGGAGGGGCACGCCCATGAAGAAGTTTCTGATCGTCGCCACCGCTCTGCTTGCAGGCACAGCCGTTGCCCAGACCGCACCAGTTGCACAGCCGTCGCCAGCACCCACCGTGCCGTCCGTTCCGCCGGCGCAACGGATGCATGACCGCGTCATGACACGCGCTGAAACGGTGCAAATGGTTCGCGAACATTTTGGGGAAATGGATTCGAACAAGGACGGAATTGTCACCACCGCCGAGATCGACCAGACGCGCAATGAAAGGTGGAAGGATTTCAAATCCCATGACGGCGGCCATGCGACGGCGAAGGGCGACCCGAACGCCGCCTTCGACCGTTTGGACGCAAACAAGGATGGATCAATCAGCCGGGACGAATTTACCAAGGCCCGCGAACAGCGCGTCGAGCGCAGGATCGAAAGGCGCGAGGCACGCAAAAATACGCCAAAGGAGAGCAAGGAAGTTCGGCGCCACGTCATGCGCATGGGCGGCCCCGGCGGCTTTGGTGGCCGAATGATCGTAATGGCCGACACCAATAAGGACGGCCAGATCACCCAGGCCGAGGCCGAGGCGCTCGCGCTGCAGCATTTCGACCAAATGGATACCAACAAGGACGGCCAGGTGACGCCCGAGGAACGCCGCGCCGGGCGGCCGATGATGTTCAATCAAAGGTTGGAAGAAAAGAGCGGCAGCTAAGCTGCTGCCATACATTCCGAAAACCGGGCCTGGCGCTTGCGTCAGGCCCTTTTTCGTGCAGGGTGCGCTCCAATTTGCTGGCAAGTTTGGAGACCTTGGCAATGTCCCGTTCGTCGCGCGCGTTCCTCTTCCTCGCTTCCGTTTCTCTTCCGGCCTCGACTGTCAGCGCCGACGAAGGAATGTGGACCTTCGACGCCTTTCCGGCGGCGAAGATGCGCGCCGGCTATGGCTGGGCTCCCGACCAGGCATGGTTGGACAAGGTTCAGAATGCCGCTGTTCGACTGACCGGTGGTTGCTCGGCCAGCTTCGTTTCCGATGCAGGCTTGATCCTCACCAACCACCATTGCGTCGCGTCCTGCGCCGAAGAGAATTCGACGGCGGAGAACAACATACTGAAAACCGGCTACACGGCGCGGACACGCGAAGAGGAAAAGAAGTGCGCTGGCCAGCAGGCCGAGGTCGTCACCTCGATCCGCGACGTCACTCCGCAAGTGAAGGCCGCCATCGGCGCCGCGGTCGGTGAAGCAGCTGTCAAGGCGCGCACCGCCATTGCTGCCCAGATTGAAAAGGACGGATGCCCCGATACGGACAAGACGCGGTGCCAGGTCGTCTCGCTCTATGGCGGAGGCCAGTACAAGCTCTACAATTATCGCAAATATTCGGACGTTCGGCTGGTCTGGGTACCGGAAGCGCAGGCCGCGCAATTCGGCGGCGATCCGGACAACTTCAATTTTCCGCGCTACTCACTGGATGCCAGTTTCCTCCGCGCTTATGAAAATGGGCAGCCGGTCGTGACGCCCAAGCATCTTGAATGGAGCCCCCGCGCGCCTGTCGACGGCGAGCCAACCTTTGTCGTCGGCAATCCCGGATCGACGCAGCGCCTGTTCACCTCCGAACAATTGGCCTTCCAGCGCGAACTCGTGCTGCCCATCACCCTCGCAATCTATTCCGAACTTCGCGGGCGATTGATCGCCGCAATGGAGTCCAGCCCAGCCAAGGAACGCGAGGCGGCCGAGACGCTCGGCAGCATCGAAAACAGCCTGAAGGTCTACATCGGTCGAGTGAAGGCGCTTAATGATCCGGCCTTCACGGGCAAACTGGCCGCAGCCGAAGCCGAGCTTAAGGCAAAGAGCGCCGGAAATGCTGCCATCGGCAATCCATGGGGCGATGTTGCCAAGGCCATGAACGCCTACCGCGATTTCTACGTGGCCGACCGTTTCTCGCTGCCTTCGGGCGACCTGTTCGGTTACGCAATTACCCTGGTCCGCGCGGCAGCCGAACGCTCGAAACCCAACGCGGAACGATTCCCGGGCTATACGGATTCGGCCCTTCCGCTGGTCGAGAAGCGTTTGCTGGATGATCGCCCGATCTATCCATGGCTGGACCAGCTGACCATGGAATGGTCGCTATCCAAGTCGCGCGAGTATCTTGGAGCCGACGATCCGCAGACCAAGATACTGCTCGGCAAGGAGTCGCCAGAGGGGCTTTCGGCCCGCCTGATCGGCGGCACCAAGCTTTCCGACCCGGCGGTCCGCAAGGCGCTTTGGGAAGGCGGCCAGGCGGCGATCGACGCTTCGACCGATCCGATGATCCTTTATGCCAAGTCGATCGACGCCAACGACCGCGCCATTCAGAAGCGGTTCGATGCCGTGGTGGACGGGCCGCTGACTGCGGCCCAGGCCAAACTAGCCGACGCACGCTTCGCCGCCTACGGCGACACTGTTTATCCCGACGCAACATTCACCCTGCGTATTAGCTACGGCAAGGTTGCCGGCTGGATGGAGCGTGGCAAGATGGTGCCGACACGTACGACGCTGGGCGGGACCTTCGAACGGGCAACCGGTGCTGCTCCCTTTGACCTACCGCCCGCTTTCGTCGCCAGGCAGGCGAAGATTGATGGCAAAATCACCTATGATTTCGTCACCACCAACGACATCATCGGCGGCAATTCGGGATCGCCGGTGATTGATCGCCAGGGACGTGTGATCGGCGCAGCGTTCGATGGCAACATCAACAGCCTGGGGGGCAATTACGGCTATGACGGGACGATCAACCGCACCGTCGTGGTTTCCACTGCTGCGGTCCAGGAAGCGCTCGAAAGCATCTATCCTGCTCCGCACCTCGTCGCGGAACTCAAGGGCAAATAGGCCCTAGGCAGCCTTGGCAGAGGCGGAATCGGACTTCCGGTACCGCTCCTCCGCCTCCGCCATATAATCGCGGGTGATCGGCACGGCGTTGCGGTCGCGGATATACTGAATCTGGTAATTGCAGGCCGCGCCGCTTTCGAACATCACGATTCCGCCAGCCAGATAATATTCCCACATGCGGAAGAATCGCTCGTCATACATGGCGATGATCTTGTCGCGAGCCTGCGTCGCCCGCTCCAGCCAATGGCGGAGCGTATAGGCATAGTGGAGCCGAAGCATTTCGACGTCGCTGGCGATCAGCCGAACTTTTTCGCTGGCCGAGGACATCTGGCTGAGCGACGGGAGGTGGTATCCCGGGAATATCCACTTGTCGGTGAAGGGATCCGGCGCGCCCGCGCCGCCAAGCTTCCCGATCGTATGAAGCAGCATCACGCCGTCATCGGCCAGCAGCTCGCGGCACTTCGTGTAAAATTCCTCATAATGGGCAGCGCCGACATGTTCGAACATTCCGATCGACACGATCCGGTCGAACTTTCCGTCGAGGTGCCGATAGTCGGTCAGTTCGAACTTCACCCGGTCCGAGACGCCGGCCTCTTCGGCGCGACGCCGCGCAACCTTAAGCTGCTCTTCGGATAGGGTGATGCCTAGCACGTCCACGTCCGCGACCCGATTGAGATAGAGGGCGGTGCCGCCCCAGCCCGAGCCGATGTCGAGCACCTTCATTCCCGGCTTTAAATAAAGCTTGGCCGCGATATGCGCCTTCTTGTCCGACTGCGCCTGCTCCAGGCTGTTCGAAGGGTCCGTGAAATAGGCGCAGCTATATTGCCGGTCGCCGTCGAGGAAGAGCTCGTAAAGCTCGTCGCGAAGATCATAATGATGGGCGACATTGCGCTTCGACTTGCTCGGCCTGTTGCGGCGAAGCAGCCTTTTCAGACCCTTGATCTTGCCCTTGCGCATCACGCTGCGGCCCTTGCCGCCATCCTCCCAGCGATTGGCGCCGGTGATCATCTCCATCAGGTCGAGGATCGTGCCGTCCTCGATCACCAGCCGGCCGTCCATATAGGTCTCGCCAAAGTTTAGGCGCGGGTTGCGAACCAGATCGAACGCGACCCGCCTATCGGCGAAGCGGACCGTCAATTCCTTGCCGCCGCCGGGACCGTAAGTTTCGCGGCTGCCGTCCGGCTGGACCAACGTGAGCCGGCCGCGAGTCAGCAAGGTTCCGATCAATCGGGAGATAATCGACATGAACCACCCTCCATGTGGACCGCAGGTTGGACGGTCAGGTCGCGGTGTTCAAGTGCGACGCGTCAATGGGTCTTGATTGAAGGTAGCGTTCGGCGAGACGAAGGCTGAGTATTGCGAACAGCGATCCGACAAGGCCGTCGACCGCATAATGCCAGGCAAGTGCCACCGAGCCCACCCAAATCAGCACAAGGATCGCTCGTCTCGAACCCCCGCCACTCTTTCCCCTTTAGTTGACGATGCGTGAACTGGCTTGAATCCACGCATGATTCCAAATTTCAGCACGCGTCATTTCAATCGTAGACTTTGGCAAACAGCAATTTGTTGTCAGGGCCCGGCTCAAAGAGACCTGAATAATCACCTTCTGGTAAGAGCAAGGCCTCGTCGGGTCCGACCTTGAGCATCACCTTGAGGCTACCAGTCGATAGTTGGAAAGGCTGCTCCATTAGCGCCCCATTGGCTGCCAGCTTGCCTGCTACGGGCGCGCCATTTCTATCATACAGCCGGTAAATTCCCGCTAT
>DASTVY010000184.1:0-3339 GCA_035758865.1 Sphingomicrobium sp.
GTCGGCGGCTATAAATCCGACATTTCGCGCAGTTTCGTATGGGGTGCGGACCCTACGCCAGAGCAGCGCAAGGTGTGGGACCAGATGGCCCGGGGCCAGCAGATTGCGAATGAAGCTGCAAAAGTCGGGGCTCCCGCCGGACGCGTCGACGATGCCGTTCGCAGCGCCTATGAAAGCTGGGGCTATGGTCCCGGATATAAGCTGCCGGGCCTTTCCCATCGCACCGGCCATGGAATCGGCATGGAAGGACATGAACCGATCAACCTGGTTCATGGTGAAATGACCCCGCTTGCCCCGGGTATGTGCTTCTCCAATGAACCGGGCATCTACATTCCCGGCAAGTTCGGGATTCGGCTTGAGGATTGCTTCCACATGACCGCCGCAGGACCGAAATGGTTCAGCGTGCCGCCGAAGTCGCTCGAAGAACCGTTCGGTCATTCGGGCGTTTGACAGCCGTGCCGTCTCCGTAACGGCCGCAGGAAACTGAGGAGCCGTCATGACAGGCCAGGGGCGTCGTTACTCACTGCAGTGGCAGATGCTCATCGGCTTCCTCACCGGGCTCGTGCTGGGCTTGATTGCCAACGCAACCGCCGGCGACGCGGCCTGGGTCGAATGGATATCGACCTATGTCACCGGGCCGGTTGGCCAGATCTTCCTTCGCCTGATCTTCATGTTGGTCATCCCGCTGCTGGTGTCGGCGCTGATCGTCGGCATTGCCGAAATGGGCGACATTGCGTCCCTGAAGCGGGTCGGGCTGAAGACGCTGGCGTTCACCGTCATTGTGTCCGGAATTGCCGTCGTGCTGGCGCTCGCCGTGACGAATTTCTTCGAGCCTGGCGCTGGCGTCGACCAGGTCCAGGCGCAGGCGATGCTCAGCGATGCGCGGGAGGGGGCAGGGGCTATTGTCTCCGGCCAGGGCGACAAGCCGACGGGAGTGGCTGCGGTCCTCGCCATCATCCCCAGCAACATCATCACCGCCATGTCGACCAACGACATCCTGGCCGTGATGGTCTTCGCGCTGATCTTTGGGATCGGCCTGCTGCTGACCTCTACACCCCAGACTGCGCTGCTGCAGAGTGCGATCGAGGGCATTTTCCATGTATCAATGCGGCTGATCGGGCTGATCATTCGCTTCGCGCCGATCGCCATCGCCTGCTTCATGTTCAACCTGGCATCGGTGTTCGGTTGGGAATTGCTGGTTAGGCTGGGTGCCTATGTAGGGGTAGTGCTGCTCGCGCTCGGCACGCACATGTTCGTTGTCTACCCGATCCTGCTCAAGGTTGCGGGCGGAGTCTCCCCCTTGTGGTTTTTCCGGCAAGTGCAGGAGGCCATGGTCATGGCCTTCTCGACCGCATCCTCCAACGCCACCTTGCCCACCGCAATCCGGGTCGCCGAGGACAATCTCGGCGTGCCGGGGCGCATCGCCCGCTTCGTACTGACCATCGGCGCGACAGCAAACCAGAACGGCACCGCCATTTTCGAGGGCGTGACGGTCCTGTTCCTTGCCCAGTTCTTCGGCGTCGAACTGACGCTCGGCCAGCAGGCCGTTGTCTTGTTCATTTGCATCCTCGGCGGAATCGGCACCGCCGGCGTACCGGCAGGCTCGCTGCCGGTGGTCGCGCTGATTCTCGGCATGGTCGGCGTGCCGCCCGAGGGAATTGGGCTGGTGCTCGGCGTCGACCGCTTCCTCGACATGTGCCGAACCACATTGAACGTCACCGGCGACCTTGCCTGCGCGACGGTCGTCAGCCGCGGGGAGCCGCCGGACCCCCGCGCGGCGCCGATGCCGGTCACCTGAAGGAATCCGGCCCCTTCGTCGTCTCGCCTTCCGGCACATGGATCAGATGGTGACTGGATGGTGCGTGCGGCGGCTCGATGTCGGCCGGCTCCAGCACGTCCAGATCGCCTTCCCACCGCGCGACGGCAACCGACGCCACGGCATTGCCGATGACGTTGGTTGCGCTGCGTCCCATATCCAGGAAGTGGTCCACCGCCAGGATCAGCAGCAGGCCCGCCTCCGGAATGTTAAACAGCGACATGGTCGCTGCAATCACGACCAGGCTGGCGCGCGGCACCCCGGCCATGCCCTTCGAGGTGATCATCAGCACCAGCAGCATGGTGATTTCCTGGCCCAGCGTCAGGTCGATCCCATAAGCCTGGGCGATGAAGATCGTCGCGAAGGTCATGTACATCATCGACCCGTCCAAATTGAACGAGTAGCCGAGCGGAAGCACGAAGCTGGCGATCCGCGGCGGGACACCGAACCGGTCCAGCGCCTCGAGGGTCCGAGGATAGGCGGCTTCGGAAGAAGCCGTCGAGAATGCGAGGACGATTGGATCGCGAACGTAGCGGATCAGCAGCTTGGCTCGTGCGCCGACGATCAGGAACGCAGCCCCAACCAGCAGGGCCCACAGGATGCCGAGACCGAGGAAGAAGCTGCCGATGAAGCGGCCGAAGTCGATGAGAATCCCCGGGCCTCGTTCGGCGATTGCCGCGGTCACTGCCGCGAACACGGCGATCGGAGCGACGCGCATCACATAGTCCGTCACCTGCAGCATGACATGGACCAGCGCCTCGACGCCCTTGACGATCGGGCTCGCCTTTTCGCCGATCGCGGTGATCGCAACTCCGAAGAACAGCGAAAAGATCACGATCTGGAGTATCTCGTTCTTGCTCATCGCCTCGAAGATGGAGGCTGGAACCAGGTGGGTGACGAATTCCTTCAGCGAGAAGCCGGCCTTCTCGATGCCGCTGGCGGCGTCTGCGGCGGGAAGGGCGAGGTCCAGCCCGACGCCGGGCTGCAGCGTGTTCACCAGGATGAGGCCAAGCGTCAGCGACACCAGGCTGGCGCCGATGAACCAGACCATGCTCCTGAGGCCAATGCGGCCCAGCGCGGCCGTGTCTCCCATGTGGGCGATGCCCGCGACCAGCGTCGCAAACACCAGCGGCGCGATGATCATCTTGATGAGGCGCAGGAACAGGGCGGTGATGATGCCGAGATATTCGGCGATGGACTTCAGCTGTTCGGCTGCCTGGGGCGAACCATCGTCGATGGCGCCATTGGTCACCCAGCCGGCAATGATTCCGAACAGGAGCGCGAACAATATGTAACGAGTCAGTTTCGTGGCCACTTGGCGCCCCTCCGGAATCCCGGTGCACATGAAGCCGGTGGCTTGCGCGGCGTCAAGGCGGCTTGCCATGCCCGGAACGGCAAGCCATCGCCTGCCCATGGATTCACTCGACGATCTTGATCCCAGGTACCGCGCCATCCTCTGCGACATCTGGGGCGTCGTGCACGACGGCGGTCAGCTGCTTCCGGGCGTGCAGCAACGGCTTTCG
>DASTVY010000219.1:0-6009 GCA_035758865.1 Sphingomicrobium sp.
TGATGGAAGTGCTAGCCGGCTTCGTTATCAACGGGCTCAACGCCGACGCCCTGTGGGTCGCGCCGGTGGTTAGCCTGCCCACTTTTATCCTGATGTTCGGTGTCACGCTTCTGGAGATCCTGGTCGCCGCTATTCAGGCCTATGTTTTCGCTTTGCTCACGTCGCTCTATCTGAGCGATGCGATCAACCTTCACTGATTTTGAAACGAAATATTCCAAGGGAGTTATGATTATGGACGCGAATGCTGCGAAGCTTCTGGGTGCTGGTCTGGCCGCGATCGGCGTCGGCATGGCCGCGCTGGGCGTGGGTAACGTTTTCGGCTCGTTCCTGGAGAGCGCGCTGCGCAACCCGGCCGCTGCCGACGGCCAGCAGGGCCGCCTGTTCATCGGCTTCGCCGCCGCTGAGCTTCTCGGCCTGCTGGCGTTCGTCGTTGCGATGATCCTGCTGTTCGTCGCCTAACCGACGACAACCAGGCTAATCGGGGTCGGCCATGCCGCAAATAGACCAAATCGCTGAAGTCTATTCGTCACAGCTGTTCTGGCTGCTGATCTTCTTTGGCGCGATTTTCGTAATCGTCGGGCTGGGCATGGTTCCGAAGGTCCAGGCGACCATCGATGCGCGCGATGAAAAGATCGCCGCCGACCTCAAGGCCGCGGACGAGGCTCGTACCGCGGCCGATGCGCTTGAAGAGGTCTATCGGGCCGGTATGGACAAGGGCCGTGCAGAAGCGAGCAAGCTAGGCGCTGATGCCAAGGCCGACGCCATGCGCAATACGGAAAAGGCGATCGCCAAGGCCGACAAGGCAATTGGCTCAAAGATCGACAAGGCGACGGCCAAGATCGCGGAAGCGCGCGCTGCGGCTCGTGCTGAGATCGAGGGGGTCGCGGCCGAAGCGGCGCAGGCGATGATCCAACGCGTCGCTGGCCTGAATGTTGACGCTGACGCGGCTCGCGCGGCGGTCGCGAAGGAACTGGCGAATGGCTGAGACCACTGCCCACACTGAGGTACCAGCCGAGGCCCACGCCGAGCCGGCAGTCCTCGGCGTCGTCACGGCGCCGGTCGTCGTTGCGCTTTGCGTCTTCTTCGTCATCATCTTCCTGGTCTGGAAGAAGGTTCCGGCCGCCGTCGGCCGCAGCCTCGACAAGAAGATCGAGGCGATCCGCGAACAACTGGCCGAAGCTGAATCGATCCGCAAGGACGCCGAAGCATTGAAGGCCGAGTATGAGGCCAAGGCGGTTGCTGCCGACAAGGAAGCAGCTGCCATGGTTGAACGGGCCAAGCATGAGGCGGAAGCGATCGTCGCCAAAGCGGCCGAGGATGCCGAAGCCTTGGTTGAGCGCCGCAAGGCCATGGCGGAAGCGAAGATCGCTGCCGAAGAACGCGCAGCGATCGACGAGCTTCGCGCCACAACGGCAAGGGCTGCAACCGCTGCCGCAGCCACGCTCATCGCAGAGCGCGGCGATGCCGGCTCCGACAAGAAGCTGGTCGACCGGGCAATTGCCTCGTTGACCAAGTAAAAAAAAGCCCCGGCCGAAGCCGGAGCTCTTTTCATCACTGCTGATGCGTTCCGCCGGGCGCGCTGACGCCCTCTAGCGCTTCATGTGCCGCTTCACCGGTGGTCTCACGGGTGAGATCGCCCAAGCTGACAATTCCACATAGCTTGTCGTCGGCGTCCAGGACGGGCAGGCGGCGGATCTGTTCGTCACTCATGCGTTGGGCGACGGTAGTCACATCCTCGTCTTCGCGGGCGCAGATAATCCCGTCGCTCATCAGCTCGCTCACCGGAGTGTCGGGTCCGCGGCCTTCAGCCACGCCACGAACTGCTATGTCGCGATCGGTGATCATTCCGATTACCCGACCACCGTCGCAAACAGGAATGGAACCGGCGTCGGCGCGGAGCATGAAGCTTGCCGCTTCGCGCGCGGTTTGCTCGGCGCTGACGGTTTCCACGTCAGTCGTCATGACTTCGCTGATCTTCATGGGGCGGGCCCTCCTTGATTGGAATCGCCCGTAGAACGAACGCCGCCACCGGCACGTTCCAGCCTTAAGGAACATTCTCCGTCAGAAGGTCATAGGTCGCGACGAGTTCGTCTTTCTGGTTGAAGATCTCCACTGCCCATCGGACCACACCGGTATCCTCGCTCTTTAGCGACTTCGCCCGAACCGTCAGTTCCACCCTCATGGAATCGCCGGGATAAAGCGGGGTCAAGAACCGTAGATTTTCGAGTCCTGTATTCGCCAGGACAGGGCCGGGGTCCGGGTCGACGAACAGCCCCGCCGCGAAGCTAAGGATCAGATAACCGTGGGCCACACGCCCTTCGAAGATGGGCGACGCCTTGGCCGCCTCCTCATCCATATGGGCGTAGAAAGTATCGCCGGTGAAATGGGCGAAATGCTCGATGTCCTCCACAGTCACGGTGCGGCTCTTGGTCTTGAGCGTGTCACCGATGTTGAGCTCGCTCATTCGCCGCCGGAAGGGATGCTGGGCGATCTCATGCTTCGGTCCGCCGGGGATATACTGCTCGCTGATTGCGGCGATCATTGACGGCGTCGACTGGATGGCAGTGCGCTGCATGTAATGTTTCACGCCGCGGACACCGCCCATCTCCTCGCTTCCGCCGGCTCGGCCAGGACCGCCATGGACCAGCACCGGCAGCGGCGAGCCATGGCCGGTACTCTCAGCCCCATTATCGCGGTTCAGGACCAGCATCCGGCCATGATAGGCGGCGGCGCCCTGGATAAACTCTCGAGCCGCGTCAGGAGAATGGGTGAACAGCGACAGTGCGAGACTGCCCATGCCGCGATTGGCGAGCGCAATGGCGTCGGCCATGTCGCGGTAGGGCATGACGGTCGACACCGGACCGAACGCCTCGACATCGTGAACTGCGGACGCCGTCCATGGATCGTCGGTACGAAGAAGGATCGGCTCCATGAACGAACCACCCGCTACGCCCGGCGTCGCGTCCGGATTGCCGGCCACGATGCGAGCCCCGGCGGCAGTCAGCTTGCCGATCTGGGCGCGGACATCGTCGCGCTGACCGGTCGATACCAGCGCGCCCATCCGGCTTTCCTTGTCGCGCGGATCGCCGACCTTGGTGCTTGCAAGCCGGTCGCGGATTGCGGCTTCGACTGCGTCAAGATGCTCGGCCGGAGCCATAGCACGGCGAATGGCCGTGCATTTCTGGCCCGCCTTGACTGTCATTTCGCTGACCACTTCCTTGACGAACAGGTCGAACTCGGGCGTTCCCGGTGCCGCATCGGGCCCCAGCAGCGAGGCGTTGAGGCTGTCCTGCTCGGCAACGAACTTGACGCTCTCGCGCTGGACGACTGGGTGCGAGCGCAACTTGAGGGCCGTCGATGCCGAACCCGTGAAGCTGACCACGTCTTGCCCCGTGAGATGGTCGAACAGGTCGCCGACCCCGCCGACGATCAGCTGCAGCGACCCGGGCGGAAGAAGGCCAGAATCAACCATCACCCGGACTGCGGCCTCGCACAGATATGCCGTCGAGCTGGCCGGTTTCACGATTGCCGGCATCCCCGCAAGGAAGGTCGGCGCCAGCTTCTCAAGCATTCCCCAGACCGGGAAGTTGAAGGCGTTGATATGCACCGCCGCGCCTTGCAGCGGCGTGTAGATGTGCTGGCCGATGAAGCTCCCGCTCTTCGACAGCGGCTCGACGGCCCCGTCGAGCAGCACATGGGCGTCTGGCAGTTCGCGGCGGCCTTTGGACGAGAAGCTGAACAGCGTGCCTGCGCCGCCCTCGATATCTATCCACCCGTCCTTGCGGGTCGCGCCGGTCTGGTAGCTCAGCTCGTAAAGCTCTTCCTTGCGGGCCATGATGGCAAGGCCGAGGCCCTTGATGATCCGCGCGCGCTCATGAAACGTTAGCTTCCGCAGCGCCGGACCTCCGACCTCGCGGGCGTGCCGTAGCATGCCGCCGAAATCGAGGCCGCCGGATCCGGTTCGCGCGACGACGGCGCCATCGATCGCCGAGGCAAGGTCGGTCTGCGAGGAGCCTTCGCCGGGGATCCATTTGTCGAAGGCGTAATTAAGAAGTTGGGGGGTTTTCATCCTCACCTCGTCATGCTGAACTTGTTTCAGCATCCATTTTTGGAAGCCAACCAGCCCTTCACGAAAATGGACCCTGAAACAAGTTCAGGGCGACGCGGAAATTATCGAGGCGCACAAGATGGAACCCGTAAGACCCATTAACCTGAGCGACATTGAAGCGGCGCGAAGGAACATTGCGGACACGGTGCTTAGAACTCCGCTGGTCCGGCTCGACCTTGGGGCTGATGGTCCCGACATTCGACTCAAGCTGGAAAATCTCCAACCGACCAACGCCTATAAGATCCGAGGGGCCGCTAACGCGGTCGCCAAATTGTCGGCTGACGACAAGGCAAAGGGAGTGTGGACGATCAGCGCCGGAAATGCGGGGCAGGGCGTCGCCTACGCAGCGCGGGCGGCGGGCATCCCTTGCTCGGTAGTAGCGATCGAGACCGCGCCGCAGACCAAGCTCGATCGAATGCGGGCTCTTGGAGCGACTATCATTCCGGTGTCCTACGAAGAAGCGTGGAAGGCGGCCGAGGCACATGCGTTCGAAGGGCTCGGCGGCACCTTCATCCATCCGTTCGACAACCATGACTTCATCGCCGGTCACGGAACGATGGGCCTCGAGATCCTGGAGGATGCGCCCGATGTGAAGACCGTCATCGCCGCCATTGGCGGGGGCGGCCTGATCACCGGTGTCGGGAGCGCGATCAAGGCGCTTCGCCCCGAGGTTCGAGTCCTGGGCGCGGAGCCCGAGACAGCCGCGCCGTATGCCTGTTCGCTGCGCGAGGGCGGGCCACGCAAATTCCCGGACTGGCAGGCTTCGTTTGTCGACGGCGCCGGCGGGCAAAGCGTCACGACACGAATGTGGCAGCGCATGCAGCCGGTTGTCGACGGTGCAATCACTGTCACGTTGGATCAGACTCGCGCTGCGATGCGGCTGATTGCCGAGAAGTCGCGAGCGATCTCGGAGGGCGCTGGCGCGCTCGCCCTAGCGGCTGCGCTTACCGGAGAAGCCGGCGAGGGACCGATCGTCTGCGTCGTATCGGGCGGCAATATTGATCTGGTAAAATATGCTGAATTGGTCGCTGCCTGATCAGCGGCCGACGAAAGTTGCCGGACGCTTTTCAAGGAAAGCTGCGACACCCTCCCGATAATCTTCGGTGAAACCCAGCCGGCGCATTTCATCGCGCTGCAAGTCGAGCTCCTCATCCAATGTCCGGCTCCAGCTAGTCCGGACAATCTGCTTGATCGCGGCAAGTCCAAGAGGCGGCAGCGCGGCAAGTTTGGTCGCAATGGCTTCGACTTCGGTGTCGAGCTGCTCGTCTTCGACTGCTTTCCAGATCAGCCCCCATTCGGCAGCTTTTTCAGCCGCCAGCGGCTCGCCGGTCAGGGCAAGGCCGAGTGCGCGCGCCTGTCCCACCAACCGCTGCAGGTGCCAGCTTCCGCCGCTGTCAGGAATAAGGCCAAGCGCCGAGAAGCTCTGGATGAACTTGGCCGACTTCCCGGCAATGACCAGGTCGCAGGCAAGCGCGATGTTGGCGCCCGCCCCTGCAGCAACTCCATTGACGCGCGCAATTACCGGTTGCGGCAATGCGGCGAGGGTTCGGATCAACGGGTTCCAGCTTTCCTCCACCGTCTCGCCCAGGTCTACCGCCTCGCCCGGCGCCACCGCACGATCGTTGAGGTCCTGGCCTGCGCAAAAACCGCGCCCGGCGCCAGTCAAGACAACGACGCGCACTTCTCCAAGGTTCGCGAGCGCATCGCGCAACTCGGCATGCATGGCCCGGGTGAAGCTATTGAGTCGGTCCGGACGATTGAGCGTGATCCGGGCGATCCCATTTTCATTGGAGACCGCGATGCTTTCGTAGGTCATGGCCACTCCTTGAATGGCGCTTCGCAAGTGCATTCGGACAAGGAAACGGTGGCCGGGACTTCTGGTTAACGGCTTTTTTACCACA
>DASTVY010000246.1:0-4298 GCA_035758865.1 Sphingomicrobium sp.
TCAGAAACTTCTTCATGGGCGTGCCCCTCCTCAATCGGAATTGAACGAGGCTATGTCTTGCTAGCTGTATGGCGCTTGAACGGTGGGATCGTTGGTGGCAAGGCGCCCGCCATTCCACTCAAGTCACGAAGGAAGCGACCAGATGGCCGAGAAGATCAACCGCGTCGTGCTTGCCTTCTCGGGCGGCCTCGACACGAGCGTGATCCTGAAATGGCTCCAGCAAACCTATGGCTGTGAGGTCGTGACTTTCACCGCCGACCTGGGGCAGGGGGAGGAACTGGGCCCGGCCCGGCACAAGGCCGAGCTGATGGGTGTCCGGCCCGAGCACATCTTCATTGACGACCTGCGCGAGGAGTTTGTGCGGGATTACGTCTTCCCGATGATGCGGGCCAACGCGCTCTATGAAGGTTTTTACCTGCTCGGGACATCGATCGCGCGGCCGCTGATCGCCAAGCGGCAGATCGAAATTGCACGTCAGGTCGGCGCAGATGCGGTCAGCCATGGCGCCACGGGCAAGGGCAATGACCAGGTCCGTTTCGAGCTTGGCTATTACGCCCTGGCGCCGGATATCACGGTTATTGCGCCGTGGCGGGAGTGGGACCTGGGCAGTCGCACTGCACTGATCGATTTTGCCGAAAAGAACCAGATTCCGGTTCCGAAGGATAAGCGGGGCGAAAGTCCATTCTCAACCGATGCAAACCTCCTTCACACCTCCTCCGAGGGGAAAGTGCTTGAGGATCCCTGGGCGGAAGTTCCGGATTATGTCTATTCCAGGACCGACGACCTGGTGTCGGCGCCGAACACGCCGGAAGAAATCACGATCGAATTCAGCGGCGGCGACGGCATCGCGGTCAATGGCGAGCCACTGTCGCCCGCGGCGCTGCTGGCCAGGCTCAACGAGCTCGGTAAGCGTCATGGGATCGGCCGTCTCGATCTCGTCGAGAACCGCTTCGTAGGAATGAAGAGCCGCGGGATGTATGAGACGCCGGGTGGCACCATCTACCATGTTGCGCATCGCGCAATCGAGCAGTTGACGCTCGATCGAGGTGCCGCGCACCTCAAGGACGAGCTAATGCCGCGTTATGCGGAGCTGGTCTATAACGGCCTCTGGTTCTCCCCTGAACGGGAGATGCTGCAGGCGGCGATTGATAAGAGTCAGGCGAAGGTCGACGGCACTGTACGAATGAAGCTGTACAAGGGTGCGGTGCACGTAACCGGCCGCAAATCGCCGCACAGCCTATACAGCGAAAAGGTCGTTACCTTCGAAGATGACGCCGGCGCCTATGACCAGCGAGACGCCGAGGGCTTCATCAAGTTGAATGCCCTTCGGCTGCGCCTTCTTGGGAGGCGCGACCAGGCGTGATCCACGCGCCGCACCTGCTGGCCCAGGAGCCTGCGGCCGCCGCGCTGCCGAAGGGCTCACCGCGGCCGTGGTGGGAAGGCCGGCCGTTCGTCGCGGCGATGATCCTGCTGGCCTTCGTGCCGCTTCTTTACCCACAGATTCCGCCCTTGGTGGACATTGGCGGGCACATGGGCCGATACAAGGTCGCGGCCGACCTTGCCGACAGTCCGATCCTGCAGCAATGGTACTCCTTTCGCTGGTTACCCATCGGCAATCTTGGCGTCGATCTGCTGGTCGTTCCTTTGTCGAAGCTGCTTGGCGTCGAGCTCGCCACCAAGCTGGTCGTCATGTCGATCCCGCCGATGACCGTTGCCGGGATGCTGTGGGTTGCGCGTGAAGTCCATAATCGCCTTCCACCCACCGTTGCCTTCGCTCTGCCCTTGGCATTCGGCCACCCGTTCATGTTTGGCTTCGTCAATTTTGCCTTGTCGATGGCATTGGCGCTGCTCTCGTTTGGCCTGTGGCTGCGGCTCGGTCGGTTGGGGAAATCAAAGCTCCGCGCCATGCTGTTCGTGCCGATCAGCTTCATCGTCTTTTTCGCTCATACGTTCGGCTGGGGGACGCTTGGACTCTTGTGTTTTTCGGCCGAAGCGGTCCGGCAACATGACCGCGGCCATCGCTGGTGGATGTCCATAATCCGTGCGGCCTTTCACGCGTCGGTCATGGCCTTGCCGATTGCAATGATCCTGCTGTGGCGAAGCGAGGCCACCGGCGGGCTCACGCACCGCTGGTTCGATTGGGATTATAAATGGGAATATCTCCAGCGCATGTTCCGCGATCGCTGGGAGCCATTCGATCTGGCTTCGGCGGCTATCGTGCTCGCAGTCCCGCTATTTGCGCTGGTGCATCCGCGGCTTACGCTTTCGCGTAACCTGGCATTTTCCGGACTGATGTTGGCGGCGACCTATGTCCTTTTGCCGCGGATCGTTTTCGGTTCGGCCTATGCCGATATGCGTCTGGTGCCGTTTGCAGCCGCGATCTTCGTCCTTGCCATTCGCTTCAAGGCGGAGACCCGATTTCCTCTCGCGACCTGGTTGGCCATTGCCGCCGTCGGGTTCATGCTCGTTCGGATTGCCGGAACGACCGCGAGTATGACGATTGCGTGGCGGAAACAGGCTGAACAGCTCAAGGCGCTCGATCATATCGAGGTCGGCTCACGGCTGGCTGTGTTGGTATGGGATAAGTGCGAGCAATGGGCGCTTCGCCGGTCCGACCATTTGGGCGCGATCGCAACCGTCAGGAAAGAGGCCTACACCAACGACCACTGGCCGATGGCCGGATCCACCTTGATGGCCGTCCGCTATCCGCAAGCCAGCTGGTTTCAGCGAGATCCGTCCCAGATCGTTCGCGATCCCGGCTGTCGGCACGAAGGATGGGCAGTGCGGGCGGCGCTGGCAAACTTGCCGCGTGGCGCCTTCGATTATCTGTGGCTGGTAGACATGCGCCCGATTCCACGCAACTGGGTCAGCGACTGGAGGCCCATATGGGCGACCAAAGATTCCATCCTGCTCAAGAAAATCCCGATTACCGAGATCGACGAAGAACAGCGACAAGCGACACGCCGAACGGCATCGGCAGGCGGCCGATAAGACCCCGCTCCAACCCGAACACGCTATCGAGCGTCCTGTTGATTAAGGGAGACGGGAGTGCGTCGTCGCTGTCGTCCTTGCCGGTCAACTTGCCCACTAACCTCACCGCCGCGATCGGCGGGAAGAGAAGGCTATTGAAGGGCGATATGAGATCGATCGAAAAACCGGCGTCTTCCGCCAATTTCCGGATCTCTTTCTTGCGGTAGCGGCGGTGGTGATGGTGGGCGACGTCGTGCGCGCTCCACATCCACGGATTGATCGGAACGGTCAATATCAACGCTCCACCGGGCTTCAGCAGCTGATAAATGGCGTGGAGCGAGCCCTTGTCGTCGCTCACATGCTCGAGCACGTCCAGCAATGCGACCAGGTCATAGCTGTCGGCCGGGAACATGGAGAGGTCAGGCAGCGCAGCCTCGACGACCGGCCGGCCAAGCCGCTCGCTGGCGAGTTGGCGGGCGATCGGATCGAGTTCGCTCGCTTCGACCCGGCCGAACCGCGACAGCATCGCCAGATTATGACCTGTGCCGGCTCCAAGCTCGAGGATACGTGCATCCTTCGGCGGGCGCACGATCCGCTCGATCACTCCGTCTAGGATGCGGCGGCGGGCGGTAAACCACCAATGCTGGCCGTCGAGCTTCGCCATTTGCTCATAGACCTTGCGCTCCATCAGTCGCCGCCGATGGTTTCGCGGATGACATAGAGCGGCCGGCCCTTGGTCTCGGTCAGGATCCGCCCGACATATTCGCCGAGAACGCCGAGCGAGAGCAGTTGCAGACCGCCCAGGAACAGGACTGCGACCATCAGCGAGGCGTAACCGGGGACGTCGATCCCCGAGGTCAAGGTGATGATGATGATGTAGACCGAATAGGCTAGCGCACCGAGCGCGACCAGCGCTCCCAAATAGCTCCATACACGAAGCGGCAGAGTCGAGGCCGACGTGATGCCGTCGATCGCCAAAGTCCACAGCTTCCAATAGTTGAACTTGGTCTTTCCGACCGTCCGCTCCTCGCGATGGTAGAGCACCGCCGCCTGCTTGAATCCTGCCCAGGCGAACAGGCCCTTCATGAAGCGGTTGCGTTCCGGCATGCGCCGGATCACATCCACCACCTTCCGGTCGAGCAGTCGGAAGTCGCCGGCATGCTCCGGAATCTTGTCGTCGCTCAGCCAATTGTGCGCGCGATAGTAGAGATCGGCGGTCAATCTTTTGGGCAGGCTGTCGGTCTCGCGATTGTCGCGCACTCCGTACACGACGTCGAAGCCGGCCCGCCATTGGCTGATCATCTTGGGCAAAGCCTCGGGCGGATCCT
>DASTVY010000251.1:0-2761 GCA_035758865.1 Sphingomicrobium sp.
TGCTCAAGGAGCATGCCAGCACATTGGCGGCCGTGGAAAAGGCCTATGGCGTCGACCGTCATGTGATCGCCGCGCTGTGGGGCATCGAAAGCGACTATGGTCGCGAGAGGGGCGAGTTCTTCCTGCCCCATGCACTTGCCAATGTGGCCTGCGCCGGGCGCAAGCCCGCGTTCTTCCGACGCGAGCTGATCGAGGCGCTGAAGATTGTCGAGCGGGGCGATCTCAAGCTCGCCGACCTGCGCGGTTCATGGGCCGGGGCATTCGGGCAGACGCAGTTCCTGCCCAGCACCTATCGCCGGCTTGCGGTCGATTTCGACAAGGACGGGCGTCGCGACCTCGTCCATTCGGTGCCCGATGCGCTGGCCTCGACGGCGAATTTCCTGCGCAAGGCCGGCTGGACCGCCGGGCAGTCATGGGGTTACGAGGTGCGCGTTCCGGCGAATTATCGCGGCCCCTCGGGGCGCACCCGCCGGGCGCCCGTTTCGGGCTATGGCAAATTCGGTGTCACAAGGATCGATGGCGCGCCGCTCACGGGAAACGCCCGCGCCGGTCTCATCTTGCCGAGCGGTCCGAAGGGACCGGCATTTCTGGTTTTCGGCAATTTCGCGGCGCTCTACTCCTACAACAATGCCGAATCCTACGCGCTTGCCATCTCGCATCTGTCCGACCGGCTCAAAGGAGGCGCGGCGCTGGCGACCGCCTGGCCGACCGATGATCCCGGCCTGTCGCGCCGTCAGCGCCGCGAGGTTCAGAAGCTGCTCATCGCCCGGGGCTACGATATTGGCGAGGCCGATGGCCGGATCGGCCCGGTGACCATCAAGGCGATCAAGCAGGTCCAGCAGGAACTCGGGATGAAACCGAACGGACGGCCGAGCAGTACCCTCTACAAGGCATTGGGAGGTCAATGAGAGGGCGAGACCGGTTCGGCCGTTTCTCGCAGAAATGTGCGCTTCCCCACAGACGGCAATGAGCGAAATTGCCATTGTGGCGCCGTCGGGGCCTCCAGCTGAATGGAGGCTAATATGGAAGACGACAATGACTATTGGGATCACCAGCGACCGGGACTGAAGAAGACGGTTTGCGCGTGGGCTCTTGTCGCCGTTCTCGGGCTGCTTTTCGGTCTTGCAGGGCTTGTCTGGCCGAGTGAGCCCAAGTCGATCAGCTTCACCACCGCGGAAGCCGACCTCGCTCTCAGGGCAAGACGCGCCTTTGACAGGGAGAAAACGGAAGACTTGGAACTCTCCCGTCAGGCCAATGATCTCGACCCGGATGATTTCGATCGCAGGGACGTTGCCTTCGGACGGTGAGCGGATAGGCAGTCGTCAGATAGGCAGTAGGCAGTCGGGCATTGCACCGTTCATTGCCTATTGCCTAGTGCTTATGCCCTTTCACCTTGACAGTCGGTGACCGTTCAGACCAAAGTCCGCGTCATGGGGTCAGCGGTCACCCCACAAGGCGACATGCCGAAGCATCGCGTTCCCCACACTCGCAACGGAGGGACGCACCATGTCGTCACCCAACAGCATTTCTCCCGAGAAGCTCAATCGCCTTGTCGGCCTGCCGCATTGTCCACGCCTTGTCGATGTGCGGCTCGAGGAGGATTTCTCAGCCGATCCCGTGCTCATTCCCGGGTCCGTTCGCCGGTCCTGGCAGGCTGTCGAATCCTGGGCCGATGAGGTCGCCGACCAGGCCGTGATGATCTGTCATCGCGGATTGAAGCTCAGCCACGGGGCTGCCGCGTGGCTTCGCCACCAGGGCGTCGACGCCAATGTGCTCGAAGGCGGGATGGAAGCGTGGCGCGCTGCTGGCTATCCGACCGTTCGCAGCGAGCGACTGCCGCGGCGCGACAGCGCCGGGCGCACGGTGTGGGTCACCCGGTCGCGCCCGAAGATCGATCGCATCGCCTGTCCGTGGCTGATCCGGCGTTTCATCGATCCCGATGCCGTGTTCCTGTTCGTGGCGCCGTCCGAGGTCAAGCCGGTCGGCGAGCGGTTCGGCGCGGCGCCATTCGATATCGAGGACACTTTCTGGAGCCATCGCGGCGACAGCTGCACCTTCGACACCATGGTCGAAGAGTTCGGCCTGACATTCGAGCCGATGCTTCGGCTGGCAGCCATCGTGCGCGCCGCCGATACGGCGAGGCTCGAGAGCATTCCGGAGGCAAGCGGGCTGCTTGCCGTATCGCTCGGCCTGTCGCGCATGTATGCAAATGATCTCGAACAGCTCGATGCCGGCATGCTGGTCTATGACGCGCTCTATCGCTGGTGCCGCGATGCCACCGACGAGACCCATAATTGGCCCGTGAACAAGCCCAGGACCTGACCATGGATGCCGATCGTTCCGCTCGCGCGGCGGTCGAAGCGCCGACCTTTGGCGAGGCGGCAAAGGTGTGGGCGATGATCGGCGTGCTGTCCTTCGGCGGACCGGCAGGACAGTTCGCCCTGATGCAGCGCATGCTGGTCGACGAGCGGCGCTGGCTGACCCAGGAGCAATTCCTCCATGCGCTGAACTTCTGCATGCTGCTGCCGGGTCCGGAAGCGATGCAGCTCGCGACCTATTCCGGCTGGCGGCTGCATGGCTGGCGCGGCGGACTGACGGCCGGACTGTTGTTCGTGCTGCCGGGGGCGTTCGTCATTCTGCTGCTGTCCATGCTGTACGCCGCTTATGGCCAGGTGCCGCTGGTCGCGAGCGTGTTCTTCGGGGTGAAGGCGGCGGTTCTCGCCATCGTCGTCGAAGCATTGCTGCGGGTGGCGCAGCGCGC
>DASTVY010000342.1:0-3150 GCA_035758865.1 Sphingomicrobium sp.
GGGCATCCCAGGCAATGAAGTTGCCCATGTTGGTCTTGCCGGGAGGCGGATACATCGACAGCGTCGCCCCGACATAGGGCTGGCCGGCGGTGTAGCTCACGCGGAACGGCTCATAGTCCATGCAGACGTGATTGGTCGGCACGTAGAACAGGCCGGTGTCCGGAGAAAAGGCAGCCGGTTGCTCGTCCTTGGTGCCGAGCGCTGCCGGGCAGATGCCCTTGGAGTTGACGTCCTGACCGTTGTGCTCCGTCGAGTACTGGGGCACGACCAGCGGACGTCCGTAGGTTTTGGAGTTCTTGTCCATGTCGACCTTGGTCGCCCAGTTGACCGTCGGGTCGTATTTTTCGGCCACTAGGAGCTCGCCGTTGGCACGGTCGAGCGTATAGCCAAAGCCGTTGCGGTCGAAGTGAACGAGAATCCTGCGGTTTGTCCCGCCGATGTTCTGATCGGCGAGGATCATCTCGTTGACGCCGTCGTAGTCCCATTCGTCGTGGGGCGTCATCTGGTAGACCCAGCGCGCCACGCCAGTGTCGGGATTGCGTGCCCAGATCGTCATCGACCACTTATTATCGCCCGGTCGCTGCTTCGGATTCCAGGTCGAGGGATTGCCCGAGCCATAGTACAGGAGGTCGAGCTGGGGATCGTAGGAGATCCAGCCCCAGGTGCAGCCGCCGCCGATCTTCCACTGGTCGCCCTGCCAGGTCTTGAGGCTCGAATCTTTGCCGATCGGCTTGCCCAATTCTGTGGTCTTCTCGGGATCGACCAGCAGTTGGTCATCCGGACCTTCCGAGTAGCCCCGCCAGACCCGCCGGCCGGTCTTGAGATCGTAGGCGGTCATGTGACACTGCACGCCGAACTCGCCGCCCGAAATGCCGATCAGAACCTTGTCCTTGATCACCATCGGGGCCGAGGTCCCGGTCTCGCCCTTCGACGGATCACCGTTCTTCATCTGCCAGACGACCTTGCCGGTCTTGGCATCGAGCGCGACCAGGGTGGTGTCCGCTTGGTGCAGGAAGATCTTGCCGTCGGCATAGGCGAGGCCGCGATTGACAGTGTCGCAACACATCACCGGGATGACGTTCGGATCCTGCTTGGGCTCGTATTTCCAGAGGATCTTGGACTCGTTCTTCAGATCGAGCGCGTAGACCGGATTGGGAAACGGTCCATGGACATACATCACGTCGCCGATGACCAGTGGCCCGCCTTCGTGGCCGCGCAGAACGCCGGTCGAGAACGTCCACGCCACCTGCAGCTTGCCGACGTTGTCGGCCGTGATCTGCTTGAGCTGAGAGTAACGCTGGTTGGCGTAATTGCCCGTCGGCATCACCCAATCCTTTGGGTTCTGCGACATTTTTATGAGTTCTTCGTTCGCGTTTGCAGCGCCGGCAGCGAACGCTGCAACGGCGCCTAAACAGGTCGTGAGCAGCAAATTGCGCATCAGAGTCCTCCCTGCGACCGTCGTCGAGGGTTGACCGACACACAGGCACTCAGTGCCGCGGTCGGCACCCATTTGATGGGAAGAGCTTCCGGCAGCGTGTCACAGCGTTGCGAGGCACAAGGGGCACATGCGCTCGTGCCCCGCCTGCTTACGAAGAAACGTCAGGATTCCCTTTGACCTGACGTTCTTGAAGCCGGAAACCGTGGCGAAAGTCTATGCTCGCCTCTGACCGACCGCAACAAAAAGATTCGGGACAATCGGACGCTGGATGCCAAGTTCCGCATCACATGGAGGCACTGGCACACCCACAAGGTCCTCTCCACGATTATGATCCATGCTGATCGGATAATGAGGTTCCGACGGTATTAACCAGCCGCGAAAGGCAAGCGCATGGGTAGCCGGGTGATCGGCGTTGCCGCGACAGTCATGCTCGCTGCCGGCGGGATGCATTTCACTGCCCACGCGCCGCTGCCGGCCCTCGCCCACCTGCGACCGATTGCTATTGCCCACGCGCAAGGAATTCCGGCGCCGCTCGCGGTGTCCGAAGTGGCGCCAGGGGTCTTCGTTCACGCCGGCGCCCTGGCGCTCATGAGCCGCGACAATGAAGGCGCCATTGCCAACGTGGCATTCGTCATCGGCGGCGACGCCGTTGCGGTGATCGATACCGGCGGCAGCGCCCTTCAGGGCCGCAGGCTGCTGGCCGCGATCCGCGTGCGGACGACCAAGCCGATCCGCTACGTGATCAACACCCATGTGCATCCCGACCACGTTTTTGGCAATGCAGCATTCCAGGACGAACGCGCGGTCTTCCTCGGCCACCGGAACCTGCCGCGCGCGCTTGCGGCACGCGGACAATTCTACCTGGACACCTTCCGACGATCGATGGGGGAGGAACTCATGGCAGAGACCACGATTGTCCCGCCACAGCAACTGGTGGCCGACGAGGTGAAGGTCGACCTGGGACAACGCCTTTTGACCGTGCGGGCTTGGCCGGCGGCCCATACCGACAACGACCTGACCGTCCTTGATGAGGAATCTGGCACCCTGTTTGCGGGCGATCTTGTCGTCACGCAGCACGTGCCCGTGCTCGACGGCAGCATCCTGGGATGGCTGGCGGCAATGGATGAACTGGCGCGCATCCCGGCGCGGCGGGTCATTCCCGGCCACGGGCCCGCGATCAGCGATTGGCCCGGCGCGCTGCAGGACCAACGGCGCTACCTGGAACGCCTCGCAAGCGACGTCCGGGATCTGATCAAACGCGGCGTGCCCCTCGCGACGGCTGTCGAGCGCGCCGGACAGGCGGAAAAGGGTCGCTGGCGCCTGTTCGAGGAGTATAATGCTCGTAACGCTACGGCGGCCTTCGCCGAACTCGAATGGGAGTGACGCGATGCCACGATCGCATCTTGGAGCCTGCCTCCTTCGGGAAGACGCATCATGAACACCACCTTTGCTCGCTTTGCCTATGCCGCAGCGCTCGGACTGGCGGCATGGGGCTGGATCGGCGGCGCCGCAGCCCAGCAGGATCCGTGGCCTGGCCTTGCGGATCAACTGTTCAACGGCCGGCCGCTCGCGGACGGAACGGACCTGCTCGCGATCGAGATGCCTGGCCGGGCGGAGGACGCCGCGATCGTACCCGTGACGGTGCGCGCGACCCTGCCGCCTGGCGATGCGCGGCGCGTGAAAGCCTTTACGATCGTCATCGACGAAAACCC
>DASTVY010000356.1:0-2620 GCA_035758865.1 Sphingomicrobium sp.
GACATAGGCGCGGTTGATCAACGCCTCGTCGGCGTCGGGATCATAGGCCCGGACCTTCTCGACCAGCTCATATTGCCTCAACACAGGCCTAGTGTGGCGAGTTTAGATGACATTTCGCAAGCGCGAAAAAAGGGCCGGCCCGGCAAGCGCCGAACCGGCCCATTGAGCCGCGCTGCGTGAGACACGGCTCGGGGAGTTCAATTGACCCGTGCAAGCTCGGAGGAGTTGCCGGCCTTTGCGGCAGTATTGCACTTGGCGAGCTGCTCGTCGGAGAGCGCCCGGCCGTCGGCGACGAAGCTTTCGATCCGGCCGGCTCGTTTGGCGAGGTCCTGGCAAAGGATCAATGGGCGGCTGGCTTCGGTCGAGCCGCGATATGTGTCCCCGTCCCGGGACCAGCTGATGTCCTTGCCGATGATCTTCGCAGTGGCGGGTGCGGCAATGGGCTTGGCCGAATAAGTGCCCGCAACTGCGGGGGCGGCAAGCGTTGCAGCGACGATGAAGGCGGCTAGGCGGTTCATATTGGCCTCGGAATTTGGGTTTCTGGATGAAACTGTTTAGTCGAATATCGTTGCAACTTGCAACTGTTATTTTACGTTCAATCGTGCAAAAAGGGCGTTGGGAGAGGTCGAGCGTTGAATCGTCACCAGGTCGTCAGGGCCGAACCGGATATCGAGGCTTTCAAGGCCGCGGCGCTTCGTTGCCCGCTTCCTTCGGCCGTCGAACTGATCGGCGAAAAATGGGCATTCCTCATTCTTCGCGGGGCGCTGAACGGACTCGAGCATTTTGAGCAGTTCCAGGCGGCGCTCGGCATCGCGCGAAACATCCTGTCCAATCGACTCGCCAAGCTCGTCAGCGGCGGCATCCTGGAACGCAAGTCGGATCCAGTGGATCGCCGAAAAGTCGTCTATTCCCTGTCGCCCAAGGGGGAGGCCCTGCTTCCCGTTGTCCTGGCGCTACGCCAGTGGGGCGAGGATTGGGGACATGGCTGCCAGGAGATCTTCCTGGCCGACAAGCGTGATGGCCAACCGGTCAGGCGGATCGGCGTTCAGGCCCATGACGGCCGGGAGCTGAAGCTGGGCGACATGATGTGGGTCGATCGCGCCAGCGGGGCCAGCGTGTCGCGGGGCGATCTCGACTGAATCAAAAAGGGCGGCCCAAAAGGGACCCCATCAAGGTACTACTTTGATGGGAACCCTAAGGCCGCCCCTTCAATTTCAAGCGAACGCTCGATTATTCGTAATCGCCGCCCGACGGGGTGGGACGCGGGGGCGCGGCAGCCGTCAGGCGTAGCGCCTCGGCCGATTCGCTGAGGCTCGCCAGCTCATCCGTTTCGTCGTCCTCGTCGATTCGGACGCGCTGCAGATTGGAGACAATGGCCTCCTCGAGATGCTTCGGCTTCACGGTCTGCTCGGCAATCTCGCGCAGGGCGACGACCGGATTTTTGTCGCGGTCGCGATCGATGGTGAGATCGGCGCCGCCCGAGATCTGGCGGGCGCGCTGCGCCGCCATCAGTACCAGGTCGAACCGGTTGGAAACCTTGTCGACACAATCTTCGACCGTCACGCGCGCCATTGTCGCTCTGCCTTGCCTCTAAATGGGTGGAAGGGGCGCGAGATAGGGAGAAGCCCCCTCAAAGTCAATGAAATCGCGAGTCGACGCCAGCTTGCCAGCCGGGGCGCCACTCCCCAGACTAAGGCGATGGCCAGTGCCGCCCAGTTTCCCGCCGACAGCGGTTGCGACGTCGACGGCAATAATTTGACCCTCTTCACGGAGGGCCCCGAGCGGCTGAAGGCGTTGCTCGGCCTGATCGACGGCGCCGAGCGCAGCGTCCGCCTGCTCTATTACATGTATCGTGACGATCATTCCGGCGAACTGGTCGCCGCCGCAATCCGCCGCGCCCTCGAGCGCGGCGTTTCGGTCTCCCTGCTGATCGACGGCTTCGGCGCTTATGTTCGCGACCAATATTTCGAGCCGCTGATCGACCAGGGGCTGACCTTTTGCCGCTTCCACCCGACCTTCGGCCGGCGGTATTTGATCCGCTGCCACCAAAAGCTTGCCCTGGCCGACGAAAGCCGGGTGCTGATCGGCGGATTCAATATCGAGGACAGCTATTTCGGAACGATCGAACAAGGCGCGTGGCGCGATTTGGGCCTAATGGTCGAAGGAACCGCGGCCGCCCGGCTGGTGCCTTACTATGACGAGCTAATGGCCTGGTCGAAGGTCAAGGGCAGCAAGATCCGCGCGCTCAACCGGATCGTTCATCGCTTCAGCGAAAATCACGGGGCGCTGCAGTGGACGTTCGGGGGCCCGACTCGCGGTCTGTCGCCGTGGGCGCTGGCGACCAGTCGTGACTTTTTGTCCAGCGATGATGTGGCGATGATCGCCGCTTATTTCGCGCCGACGCGGGCGATCCTGCGCAGGATCAGCCGCCCAGGCCGTCGCCGCGCACGAGTGATCACTGCTGCCAAGTCGGACAATCACGCGACCATCGCCGCGGCCCGCTACACCTACAAGAACCTGCTGAGGCGCGGAGCGGAGTTATTCGAATATCAGGCGACCAAGCTTCACTCGAAGCTCGTCATCGTCGACGACGTGGTTCACATCGGCTCGTCGAACTTCG
>DASTVY010000364.1:0-5182 GCA_035758865.1 Sphingomicrobium sp.
ATGCCTTATTGTCGAGGAACAAGCGTTCTAAACTGCGCTCGTCTATTGCCATCAGTCGTGGATAGATTGCAACATAGGGGATTCCAAGAAGTTCAGTAGCGATGTTTACCCACCATTGGGCCGGCCAAGCCGAAGCTCTGCCCGCTCCCGAGCCTTGTGCGCCAGAATGCGAGTTCGCGCCTGTTGAAATTCCGGTCGGTTCTTGAGCAACGCGAGTGGCGCGTCGGTATTCAGGTCCGGCTTGAACAAGGGCGCTGGAGGCAACCAGCCAGCGTCAACTGCCTGGCGCAACAGCGCCGCTGCCTCGGGCAGTCGCCCCTGTACCGCACGCACTCTTGCTCTCAGGAGCGGCAATTCCCGTCGGCGGGTGGCAGGCGTCCCCATCTGGTTCAAGCTCTGCTCCGCGGCAGCAAGCAGACGATCGGCTTCGGCCGGCTCGCCGGATTGCTGCAATCCGAGTGCGACGAACGGGGCCAGATGGACAAAGCGATCGGGCTGGCCGACAGCAATCAGCAATTGGCCGGGCGAGCCAGCGCCGTCCTTGTACCATTGCGCGAGCCGCGCGCCGCGCCCCATTTCGAGGTAGGTGCGGCTGATTGCTTCAGCGCCCGGCGAATTCCTCCAGAATGCCGCAGGTGGCACCTTCAATGCCTCGAACCTGGCGACCCCGCTGGGCTCATTGCGCCAAACGGAATCGGCACCGGGTGGAGCATGGCTGAACTTCCATGCTTGGTCGTCATAGCCGAGCTCGAGCAGCAGCTTGGCCAGGTCGTCCCGGACCATTTCCCGACCCGAGTGGGGCGCTCTCCGGTAGAAGGCCAGCCCGGCTTCCACGGCCCCCGAATAGTCGCCGCGCCACTCCAAAACCTGGATCCGGGAACGAGTCGCGAGCAGATCGTCGCCGAGGCGATCAAGTCGAGCAAGCTCTCGGTCGACGGCCGGTTGCTGATTGGTCTCGAGAAGCAGGTTCAGCCTGTTAAGGACCACCGGCCACCACAGCGGCTCAACTTCGATTGCGGCGTCGTAGAGTGCGAGCGTTTCCTTCGTGTTGCCGCGGCCCGATTCCACCGTTGCGAGCCAGTTCAGGCTTTCCACATCGTTCGGATCGAGCGCGATTGCGCGGCGCAGCGCCGCTTCGGCGACCGGGCCGTGATTGCCAAGGGCAAAGCCAAGAGCGGCGTGGGCCGATGCAAGATTTGGCGCGAGGGTTATGGCGCGGCGTGCATAGGCCTCCGCCCCATTGCCGGTTGGCTGGTCGTTGGAAGCGAGAGGCTGCTGCAAGCGCTCCGCTACCGCGAGCGTCGCCCAGGCCGGGGCAAAATTCGGGTCCATTCGAACCGCTTGCTTGAGCTGCCGCTGCGCATCGACGAATTTGGAGTTGTCGCGGGTGCGGAGTGCCGCGCGCGCTTCGGAGTAGATCAGGTAGACGGCGCCGCTGGTTGCAATGTTGACGGGCTTGACGCCGCCGCCCGCTGCGAGGCGTCCACGGATGCGCCCTTCGATCTCGTTCGCCACTTCACTCTGAAGCTTGAAGATGTCGTCGAGGTTTCGGTCGAGCGTGGCGCTCCAAAGCTGGGCGCCGTCTTTCGTGCGCACGAGATTCACGCTGACGCGTACGCGGTTGCCCGCGCGGCGGACCGTCCCGTCGAGCAAATATGCGACGCCGAGCCGGGAGCGGTATTTTTCCGGCTCGAGCTTCTCGTTTGCCATCGCCTCCGCCGACTGGCGCCCGATGATCCTCAGCTGAGGATTGCGCGACAGCGCTTCGCGCGTGTCCTCCCACAGGCCGTAAGCGAGCGTCTCGTCCGCTGCGGACAGCGTCTTGAACGGGAGCACTGCGAGAACCGTTGGCCCCTGGTTAGCTGGCGCGAGAAATTTCGGAGCGACCAGGAGGAGGACTGCCACGAGCGCCAGAACCAGCGCCGCTGCTGCCCACTGCGAGCGCCTGTTCCAACGGGATCGGGCAATGGGCACCGACGGCGTCAGCTGCTCCCCCCGCACAACGGCGGCCACTCCGTCGATCAGTTTGAGCCAGCCCTTGTGCCGTCGATGCCCGCGCCAGTTCTTGAGATCGGCGCATTGTATTTGATTGAACGGTAACGGCGGCAGCCTGTCGTCCAGCTGAGCCTGCACCAGTTTTCCGTGGGTCCTCGCGAAGTCCGCCTCCGCCTGCACCCACTGCGACTGCGCCGCGTCTTCGGACCACAGCACCACCACCGCCGCTGCGCCGCTCAGCCTCTGCTCGATGATCTGACTGTAAGAGCTATGCGCCGGCAGTTGGTCGTCGCGCCAAGCTTCAAAGCCGGCCCCTTTCAGGCCTGCTTCGACGCGCTTGGCGACCGCCTCGTTGGCACGCGCATAGCTGATGAAGACTTCCGGCAAATCGCCCTCGTGGGTGTTTTCTACGCGGCTATATCACACCAGGCGCGAATGCTCGGCTTGGGTCGAGGGCGGTTCATTCGATTTGGGAGAAGACGTCGATCCCGGACGCTTCGCGCCGGTCGGCCGAAGCTATTGCGCTTCTCGGAATGCGCCCCGGCATTCCTGCGATGCTCATCTCTACGCGCTGGCTTGCGATTGCTTGGCAATCCCCCCTGCGCTCGGCAGCACGCCGCCTAAGCGGGGTCGGTGGCGGTCACGCTCGATGGCGGCGATCCGGGCTTCGTGCGGCCTGCCGCCAGCTTCTTTGCACGGCGGCCTCCTTCGATCTGCCGCCAGAGGTCCAATGTCTTATCGTCCATAACGCCAGCGGAACGTCGGTAAGCAGCCCCGGTTCCAACAGCTGAAGTCTGAGCCAGGCCGGTGGCACAACCCGGCATTCCTCGCTTCCCGGCGGAACGCCCACCCCTACCCTTCGTTGAAACAACTGGAGCGGGGCGGTTCCACCAGGAGTATCTTCCACCATGACCAATAATCTCATCTCGGCGGTCTTCGACGACCGCTCCGAAGCCGAACGCGCCGCCGCCGACCTCCGCTCCGCTGGGGTTCCGGATTCCGCAATGTCGGTCATCGCCCGCCGTGAAGGCACCGAGGGCGATTTCGGCGACGCCGACACCACGGAGGTCGGTGACAAGACTGAAGGCCTGGTGAAGGGCGCGCTGATCGGCGGAGGCGCCGGTGCGCTGCTCGGCATCGCCGCGCTGGCCATCCCCGGAGTCGGTCCGCTGGCCGCAGCAGGTGCCATCGCCGCCTCAGCAGTTCCCGAAGCCGCCGCGATCGGCGCGGGCGCGGGCGCAATCGCCGGCGGCCTGACCGGCCTCCTCACCGAGCACGGCGTCGATGAAGAAGATGCCCGCTACTACGAACCGCGCATCCATGCCGGCGGTGTCTTCCTGTCGGTCGACGCCTCGGAAGCCGGAATGAGCAACGATCAGCTGTGGGATATCCTGCACCGCAACGGCGGCCACAGCGCCTCGCGGGCCAAGCTGGCCACGACCGAATATTAAGTCTGGGTCCGATCGGAAGCGCCCTCGGCCCACCAGGCCGGGGGCGCTTTCTTGTGAGTTGCGTGAACGGCGAGCTTGCACTTGTTCACCATATGTTCGCATATGAAGAACATGGTTGGCCGCCTGCCCGATTCCCTTCACGAGCTCGTCCACCTGGGCGGGGTGGTGCGCGTCAAATGCCGGAAATGCGGGCGGGAGGCGCGGTTCAGCCCCTATGACCTGTCGCGCTGGTTCCGAGTCAACGGCATCCGTGACGAGTGGAAGACCATCCGCCGCAAGTTCCGTTGCGACGGCTTCGGCGAGGGCTGCGGAAGCCGCGAGGTCGAGGTTACCTATGAGCTGGAGGCGCCCGAACCGCCCCGCCTCCCGCCCGAACCGCGACATGTCGACTGCCCACCGGGGATCGACCCGATCGAATGGGCCAAGGCGGACAGCTATGAGAAACGGCGGCTGGTGAGGCGGTCGAGGGGTTAGAAGCATTGGTTGACCTTCGGTCGCCTGCAGCTCGCGGGACTGGCAACGACCGCTATTCACTTGCGTGCCAGACTCGATCTCCTAAAGACGCCCTCCCTTGACCGTCGCCTATCGCCCCGAAACCGATCGCCATCAGGCCTCACGGAGCCGCCGTGCGCTTTCGTTCCTGCTTGCAGTGGCGATCGAGGCGGCGCTGCTGCTGGCGCTGCTGACGATGGACTGGCGCGAGAAGCACAGGCCGGAGTTCGCCGGAGACCGGCTGACAACCTTCGACATCAGCGCCGAGACGGAGCAGGACCGCAGCCGGGCCGTGCAGAAGCAGCCGGAACCGCTGGCGAACCCGCAGCGGCCTCGCCCCGCCCCGCCAATCCCGAAGCCGGAGATCAAGCTGCCCGAGCGACCGCTCCAGATGATCGAGGTGACGCCGGAAGAATATAAGGCGGCCGACATCGCCACCCTGGGTACGGCGGGCGGAGCACAGCGGGCCGGGCCGGAGCTGGCCCAAGGCCGGAGCGCCGGCGACAGCGCCAGGGTCGGCACCGCACCAAACGGCGAGCCGCTCTACGCCGCCGAATGGTACCGCGAGCCGACCAATACGGAGCTTCACGCCTATCTTCCCAAGCGCATGCCCGAAGGCGGCGGCTGGGGAATGGTGGCCTGCCGGACGGCGCCGCGCTTCAAGGTCGAGGATTGCGTCGAGCTGGGCCAGGCACCCTCCGGATCGCACCTCGCCGGGGCCGTACGGCAGGCGGCGTGGCAATTCCTGGTGCGCCCGCCGCGGATCGGCGGCAAGCCGATGATCGGCGAATGGGTCAGGATACGGATCGATTATATAGTCGATCGGGGAAGCGAGATGCGCGTCGAATAGCCGGCAGCCAGCTTGTTTATTTAATTTAAAGTTAACAACTCCTGCAACCTATGTTAACGGCCGGATCGGCGACTCGTGGACCAGTCGCCTGACTGCCCGACCACGAGATTCAGCCAGCTTTGGCAACGCGGTCCTGCAGCCCATGTGAAAGTGCTTTTCCAAAGGGGGCCTTCATGGTGCGCAAATCCACGCTAGCATTGTCGCTTCTTACCGCCACGGTCATCACGGTGCCATTCGGAGCGGCCATCGCCGCCGGACCGCCGATCGCCTATGCCAGGCAATCCGGATCGGCGTACGATCTGTACCTCGCCAACGCCAATGGCACCGGCACGATCAAGCTTTATTCGGGTCCGGCGAAGAACACGCTCAACGTCGACATGAACCCCGCGACTGG
>DASTVY010000369.1:0-6014 GCA_035758865.1 Sphingomicrobium sp.
CCACTGGCCGCGTTCCAAGCGGTGGAAGGTGAAAGCCAAGGTGATGCTGAACGCCACCTATAATTTCGTGGTTCATAGGACGCTGGGAGCAATCGAATTGCTCCGGCAGGACGGCATCACCGGGCCAAAGGCCTGGCTGGGGCTATTGTGGTTCATGTGGGTCAAGCCCGGCATGATACGGAAAGTATTCAGCGCCTGGGCCTCTTTCTTCCTGCCCGGATTCCATCCGTGGAACGTCGATGACCGCCACCTGATCAAACGCTATGAGGCGGAAGCGGCGCTAGGCACGGAAAGCGCGAAGAAGGTTCGGCGCGCAGCCGCTTGAGTTTCACCGCAAGCACCGGGATGCGCCGAATGCCCTGGTTCCTTGATGGTGGAGCATGGATATTGAATCACGAATCGCCGGGCTCGACTGGGACCGGATCACTACCGAGATCGACCAGCGCGGCTGGGCTACCACCGGTCCGTTGCTGAACGCGAACGAGCGGCAGGCTCTGATTGGCGGCTATGGAGAGGACGAACTGTACCGAAGCACGGTCGTGATGGCGCGGCACGGCTTTGGGCAGGGCGAATATCGCTATTTCACCTATCCGCTGCCGTCACTGGTGCAGCAACTTCGCTCGGCTCTTTACACGCGGATGGTACCGGTCGCGAACCGGTGGCGGGAAGCGCTAGGCATGGCCAAATCCTTCCCCGCCAGCTTCGAGGAATATATTCTCCACTGCCACGCGGCGGGGCAGGTTAAACCGACGCCGCTAATCCTTCGCTATGGGCCCGGCGACTATAATTGCCTGCACCAGGACCTTTACGGGGAGCTCAACTTTCCGTTGCAGGCGGCTATCCTGCTATCCGAACCCGGCACCGACTTCCACGGTGGCGAGTTGGTTTTGACCGAGCAGCGGCCGCGAATGCAGTCGCGGGTACAGGTCGTTCCCCTCGAAGCCGGAGAGGCAGTGATCTTCGCCGTCAACCATCGGCCGGTCCAGGGCAGCCGCGGCACCTATCGCGTCGCAATGCGCCATGGAGTGAGCCCACTCCGCGATGGACGACGCCATACGCTTGGCATCATCCTTCACGACGCTGCCTAAGCGGCCAGCGACTCCGCCATGTCTACCCGTCCCTTGAGCGACAGGCGATAAATCCGGGCCATCGCCTCACCTCCACGGGCGCAGCTGTACCGTGCTGCGCTCATGCCGGTCGCGACGAAGCCCAGCTTCTCCAGCACCCGCGCCGACGCGGGATTGTCGACGAAGTGGGACGCTTCGAGCCGCGGCAGCTTCAAGGTGCGGGCGATTTCGATCAGTGCCCGGCTGGCTTCGGTTGCAAACCCCTTGCCCCAGTGCTGCCTGGCTATCCAATACCCCATCTCGACCGCTCCCGACGGACGCCGGCCGAGGCCGCAGGAACCGACGATGCGCGGTGCCCCCTCGGTGCGTTCGGTAATCAGGAAGCTCGGCATTGCCGGATCGCGCGGTGCGGCGAGAAATGCCTCCGCATCCTGTAGCGAATAGGGCCATGGTGCCGTCGCCAGGTTGCGTACAACCTGTTCGTCGGCAATGGCACGCGCCACTTCGGGGGCGTCCTCGGCCCAGCCTGGTCTCAGCAACAGTCGCTCGGTACGGGCGAACATGACCAACTTCCTTCTCCTCTCGAACGACCCGCTAGGGCCGCTCTGTTTCAGTTTCGGGAGAAGATTTGGTCCCCTTCGTGAAAAACGAGAAAGGGAGAGGAGGGGGCTTCCCTCTTCTCCCTTTTCAAAACCCTTCTTGGGTCTCGTCTGGGCTGCCCCCTCCGGGAGCGGCCCTTTATCGACCGATCCCGCCTATTTCGCGGCCTCCGGCATAATGGCTTCGACGTGGACGTATTTGCGACCAAGCTTGCCATCGCGGAAACACACGCGACCGTCGGTGAGTGCAAAAAGCGTATGGTCCTTGCCCAGGCCGACGTTCGTCCCCGGGTACCAACGCGTGCCGCGTTGACGCACGATGATGTTGCCGGCGAGGACAGCCTCTCCGCCGAACTTCTTCACGCCAAGGCGCTTTGCTTCCGAATCGCGGCCGTTACGCGACGAGCCGCCAGCTTTCTTATGTGCCATCTCTAGTGACTCTTACTTCTTTGCCTTGGCCGCAGGGGCCTTCTTCGCTGCCGCCTTAGCAGGTGCAGCATCCTTTGTCGACTTCGCAGCCTTGGGCGCAGCTTCCTTCTTCGCAGGAGCCTTTTCCGCCTTGGGAGCGGCTTCCTTCTTGGCCGGAGCCTTGTCCGCCTTTGGCGCAGTCTTGGCCTCGGCCTTCGCAGGTGCAGCAGCCGGCTTCTCAGCAGCTTCAGCCTTCGGAGCAGCCTTCTTGGCAGCGCCCTTTCCGCCGATCGACACGATCTTCAGGATCGTCAGTTGCTGGCGATGGCCCGCCTTGCGGCGATAGTTGTGGCGGCGGCGCTTTTTGAACACCGTGACCTTGTCCGACTTCGCCTGGGCGATAATCTCCGCCTGGACAGTCAAGCCGTTGGTCGACTTCAGGTCCGACCCTTCGCCCGCCAGGAGCACATCGGTGAGGTCGATGCTGTCACCGGCATTGCCGGCCAGCTTCTCGACGACGATCTTGTCTCCGGGGGCAACGCGATACTGCTTGCCACCCGTGCGCACGATAGCGAACATGGGCCTCTTCACTTTCCGTCACTTATTGACCGCGCAAGGTTAAGCGCCGCTAGAGCGAACCCCCGCGCGGGAAAGCGTGCCGCCTATGGGGTGGTAGCGATTCTGTCAACCGCCGGATGGCGGATTTCGGCTAGTGCCGGTGCTCGGGCTTTAGCTTGTACCGCTGGCCGTCGAAACCTTCGAACAGGGTTCCGATCGCCGGATGGTCGATCGGCTCACCCTCGTCGTCTGCAACCAGATTCTGTTGGCTGACATAGGCGACGTAGCTGGTCTCCGAATTTTCGGCGAGCAGGTGATAGAAGGGCTGGTCCTTGGCCGGACGCATCGCCTCGGGAATGGCCTCATACCATTCGTCACTGTTGGCGAACTCTGGATCGACATCGAAAATTACGCCGCGAAAATCGAGCAACCGGTGGCGAACCATCTCGCCGATTCCATAACGGGCGGTGGGGATCTTCTCGGACTGGTAAACAACAGACATGGTCCCAATGTAGTTTAGATGAGCCGGCAGGCAAGCCGGAAACGGGCTTTGCAACCGGTCAAGGCGCTGCTAGAGGCCGCCCCCGACCGATCCCGGCTTCCTTGCCGGCCGTCATCCTGATCTTCATGCGGAGAGGTGGCTGAGAGGTCGAAAGCACCGCACTCGAAATGCGGCGTGCCGGCAACGGTACCGTGGGTTCGAATCCCACCCTCTCCGCCAAGTTTCTCGAAAATTGACAGTTTTACGCCTTTGCTCGAGCATCAGGCTCCGGCCATTTGAGTTTCGGAAAAGGCTGAACCTTCTGCAGCCGCGAGCCATTTCGCGTGGTGCTTGCGGATCACTGCGACTGCATCCGCAGCATTGTCCACGCAAATCGGGATCGCCAGATCCTGTTCGCCGACCAGCTCGAAACCCGGTCTCAGCATTTGCTCACGAGTCCAGTCGACCAAGCCCTTCCACATCGGACCCGCGAACACCAGCGGTACGTCCAGCTGCCGCACCTGAAGCAGCTGCCAGATCATCGTCGCTTCCAGCAGCGTTCCAATGCCGCCCGGCACGACGACATAGGCATCCGACATCAGAACGAACTGGTGGAGCCTGGTAAAGAAGGTGCCGTGCTCATAGGCCTGCTCGACAAAGGGATTGACCGTCTGTTCGAACGGGAGTTGCACACGGATTCCGATACTGTCCGTCGCAGCATTCACATCGCCTTCCGAAGCCCCGCGGTTGGCGGCCTCCATCAATCCGGGGCCACCACCAGTCACGATATCGCAGCCCATTGCGCTAAGCCCTGCGCACAATTGCCGCACCTCGTTGTAGACCCAGTTGCCGGGCTCAGTGCGCGCCGATCCGAATATCGTCACCCGAAAGCGTTCGCGCCTGGAAGGGCGCAATCGGCTGAGATTGTTGACGGTGGTCCAGAGGCCGAACAGCGTATCGATCAGGATGCGGCGGACGCCCTCCTCGTCATCGAGGCTAACCGTGCGCGCCGCGTCCGCGGCCTGTTTCTCGGCAACGACCATCTCGCTCCTCCTGGCAGCTAGCGTGAATCATTTTCTTGCTGCGCCGGGCCCCGCGCCGCAATCAGGCCAAACCCGCAATGCCGGCGACAGCCGGAGTGCAAGGCGCGACGATCACCGCCCAAACTAAGCAGAATTACCGATGCCGTTCCTCGTTCTACTCCCCTAGGTTGGGCGCTGCCTGGGGGGATGGAGGAAGACATGGCTCAGGCGGTGCTCGAGAAGGAACGGTCGGCCAAGGCGCTGACGGACAAGCAAACTTCCCTGATCGACGCCTATTGGCGCGCGGCAAATTACCTGTCCGTCGGACAGATCTATCTTTACGCCAACCCCTTGCTCAAGGAGCCTCTGTCCGAGGAGCACATCAAGCCTCGACTGCTCGGTCATTGGGGGACGACGCCTGGGCTCAACTTCATCTACGCCCATCTGAACCGGGTCATCACGGACCGCGACCTCAGCATGATCTACATCACCGGTCCGGGCCATGGCGGGCCGGCCCTGGTGGCCAATGCCTGGATGGAGGGGACGTACAGCGAGGTTTATCCTGATATTTCGGCCGATGCCCAGGGGATGGAGCGCCTGTTCAAGCAATTCTCCTTCCCGGGCGGAATCCCAAGCCATGTGGCGCCAGAAACGCCCGGTTCCATCCACGAAGGTGGGGAGCTCGGTTACGCGCTCTCGCATGCGTTCGGTGCGGCGTTCGACAATCCCGATTTGGTGGTAGCGTGCGTCGTCGGCGACGGCGAGGCGGAAACCGGCCCGCTGGCGACAAGCTGGCACTCCAACAAGTTCCTGAACCCGGCGACAGATGGCGTGGTGCTGCCGATCCTCCATCTCAACGGGTACAAGATCGCCAACCCGTGCGTCCTTGCTCGCATCAGCCATGAGGAGCTGGAGCAGCTGTTCCGGGGATATGGCTATACCCCCTATTTCGTGGAGGGCGACGATCCCGAAACGATGCACAAGCTGATGGCCACGACGCTGGATAAAGTGTTCGAGGAAATCGGACGTATCCAGGCCGAAGCCCGCAGCGGCGTACGCGAACGGCCGCGCTGGCCGATGATCATCCTTCGCAGCCCCAAGGGTTGGACTTGCCCCAAGGAGATCGATGGCAAGAAGACTGAGGATTATTGGCGGTCGCATCAGGTGCCGATGGGGGAGATGCACGGTAATCCGGAGCATGTGCGCATCCTCGAGGACTGGCTGAAAAGCTATCGGCCGGAGGAGCTGTTCGACGAGGATGGCAGCCTCAAGAAGGAAGTTGCAGCGTTGGCGCCTGCCGGCGAGCGGCGGATGAGCGCCAACCCCCACGCCAACGGCGGCGAACTGCTCCGCGATCTCCAGATGCCCGACTTCCGCGACTATGCCATCGAGGTGTCATCGCCGGGGTCCGTCGTTGCGGAATCTACCCGGGTGATGGGCCGAATGTTGCGCGACGTCATGAAACTCAACATGGACTCGCGCAATTTCCGGCTGTTCAGCCCGGACGAGAACAATTCAAACCGATGGCAGGACGCGCTGGAAGTCACCAACCGGACCTGGTTGGCGGAAACCTTGCCGTGGGACGATCATCTCGCGGCCGACGGGCGGGTGATGGAGATGCTCAGCGAGCATCAGTGCCAGGGCTGGCTGGAAGGTTATCTGCTGACCGGCCGGCACGGTTTCTTTTCCTGCTACGAGGCGTTCATCCACATCATCGATTCGATGTTCAACCAGCACGCCAAATGGCTGAAGGTGTGCAACCACATCCCGTGGCGCCGGCCGATCGCCTCGCTCAATTACCTTCTGTCGAGCCACGTCTGGCGCCAGGATCACAATGGGTTCAGCCATCAGGATCCCGGATTTATCGACCATGTGGTCA
>DASTVY010000371.1:0-16385 GCA_035758865.1 Sphingomicrobium sp.
TGGGCGGGCAGCGAGCATATCCAGCACGCAGTTCACCACGTGCATGAGGATGCAGGTGAAATCGCTGCCGACCATGACAGCGCGAACGACCACGCGGTGAAGGTCAAAGAAGGCACGGCGGGCTATCATCCGCATGAGAGCCCGTGGACGATCCTGATCCCGTTGGCGCTTCTGTCGCTGGGCGCGATCGCTGCAGGCCAGCTGTTCCACGGTGCTTTCGTCGAGGCGGAGCATGGGCCAGCCTTCTGGGCCGGCAGCGTCGCCTTCGACGAGCATCTCGCGCACGCCATGCATGAGGTGCCGACTTGGGTGAAATATACACCGTTGGCGGTGATGCTGATCGGCCTGGCCATCGCCTATCGCAACTATATCGCCAGGCCGGATGCGCCGGCGGCGTTCGTCGCCCTGTTCCCGGCGGTGCACAAATTCCTGATGCACAAGTGGTACTTCGACGAAATCTACGACTTCCTATTCGTCCGTCCGGCGATGGTTCTCGGCCGTTTCTTCTGGAAAAAGGGGGACGAGCAGACAATCGACCGCTTCGGCCCGCATGGTGCCGCCTATGCCGTCGGCGTCGGAAATCGCATCACCGCGCGGCTGCAGAACGGATATGTCTATAGCTATGCCCTCGTGATGCTGCTCGGCCTGATCGGTGCCGCAAGCTGGGTCTTCTGGTGGGTACAATGAGCGGCCTGATGACCGGCATTCCGATCCTTTCCATCCTGGTCGCGCTGCCGCTACTTGCCGGCATCGTTGCGCTGTTCCAGTCGGCCAATGGTGCGCGCTGGAATGCCCTGATCACGACTTTGGTAAGCCTGGCGCTCGGCGTGCTGCTGTGGATGGAGTTCAATCCCGACGGCGCTCAATGGCAGTTCGTCGAGCGGTTCCCCATCGGTGGCGGCATCAGCTGGGCGATGGGCATCGACGGCATCGCGCTGATGCTGATCATGCTGACCCTGTTCCTGATGCCGATCTGCGTCGGCGCCAGCTGGCGCGAGATCGACAAGCGCGTGCCCGAATATATGGCGTCATTCCTGCTGATGCAGTCGCTGATGATCGGCGTTTTCACGGCGCAAGACCTGCTGCTTTTCTACATCTTCTTTGAAGGCGGGCTCATCCCGATGTACCTGATCATCGGCATCTGGGGCGGCGCCGAACGGATCAAGGCCAGCTACAAATTCTTCCTCTACACGTTGGCCGGCTCGGTCCTGATGCTGATCGCCATGCTGGTGATGATCTGGGTCTCGGGCACCACCTCGATTCCCGAACTGATGGCCTATGATTTCGACCCGTCGCTGCAATGGTGGCTATGGCTCGCATTCTTCGCCAGCTTTGCGGTCAAGATGCCGATGTGGCCGGTGCATACCTGGCTTCCCGACGCGCACGTCCAGGCGCCGACCGCGGGATCGGTGATCCTGGCCGGCGTGCTTCTGAAGATGGGCGGATATGGTTTCATCCGCTTCAGCCTGCCGATGTTCCCGGAAGCATCGAACGAGTTCATCCCGTTCGTCTTCATATTGTCCGGCATTGCGGTTGTCGTGACGTCGCTGATTGCGCTTGCGCAGCACGACATGAAGAAGCTGATCGCCTATTCGTCCGTCGCCCATATGGCCTTCGTTACATTCGGCCTGTTCGCCTTCAACCAGCAGGGCATCGAAGGCGCGATGATCGTGATGCTTAGCCACGGCCTGGTGTCGGGTGCGCTGTTCCTGTGCGTCGGCGTCATCTATGACCGGCTGCACACTCGCGAGATCTCGCGCTACGGCGGACTTGCCGACAACATGCCCAAATATGCGCTGCTGTTCATGGTCTTCACCATGGCCAGCGTCGGCCTTCCGGGCACCAGCGGCTTCGTGGGCGAATTCCTGTCGCTGGTAGGTACCTATGCGGTTTCCAGCTGGGCCGGCATCGTGGCAACAACCGGCATCATCCTCGGTGCGGCCTATATGCTCTATCTCTACTGGCGCATTTGCTACGGGCGGCTGGTCCATGCGGATGCCGCAGCCATGTCCGACCTTGATGGACGCGAAATGTGGCTGCTGGCGCCGATCGCCGCAGCAGTGCTGTGGATGGGCGTTTATCCGGAAAGTTTCATGCGGCCGATGCGGGCCGATATCGAGCGGCTTCTCGTACGGGTCGAACGCGCCAAGCCTGCGGGAGATGCGCATCTGACCGCCGGGAAGCCGGCAGTGTCTGCGCCGCATGCTGAAACCCCTGTCGCGGAAGCGCATTGATGAACCTCGCCCCAATCCTTCCCGAACTCATCCTGACGATCGGCGCGATCGTACTGATGATGGTCGCCGCCTTCCTTGGTCGCCGCGGTTCCGCCACCACGACGTGGGCATCAATCGCATTGCTGTTGGTTGCAGGCTTCACGTTGCGGTTTGAGCCTCAATTCGCCGGAGTCCTGTTCGGCGGGCAATTGGTCGCCGACGGCTTCGGCGCGTTCGGCAAGCTGGTCATCTATCTTTGCGCGGTGGTTGCCATCGTCATGGCCCACAACTGGTTCGAGCGCGATTTCGAGCATGCCGCCGAATATCCTGTGCTGATCCTACTTGCAGTTGTCGGAATGTCGGTGATGGTGTCGGCAATTAGCCTCGTCACGCTCTACGTCGGCGTGGAACTCAACAGCCTCGCGGCCTACGTGCTCGCCTCCTATCGCCGTACCGACGACCGTTCCGCCGAAGCAGGCCTTAAATATTTCGTTCTGGGAGCGCTCGCCTCCGGAATCATGCTGTACGGCATTTCGCTACTCTACGGGTTCACCGGCACAATCCAGTTCGATGGCGTTGCCGCCGCCTTCATGCGGGATGGTACGCAGTCGATCGGTCTGCTCTTTGGCCTTGTGTTCCTTCTGGCCGGATTGGCCTTCAAGATCAGCGCGGTGCCGTTTCACATGTGGACGCCCGACGTATACGAAGGCGCACCCACGCCGGTAACGGCATTCTTCGCCTCGGCGCCGAAGGTTGCTGCCGTCCTGCTGGGAGTCCGGGTCTGCCTAGACGCGCTGGGACCGGCGATGGATGCCTGGCGCCAGATCATGACCTTCGCCGCGCTGGCATCGATCTTCCTTGGCGCGATCGCCGCCTATGGTCAGACGAATATCAAGCGGCTGCTCGCCTATTCGTCGATCAACAATGTCGGCTTTGCGCTGATCGGCCTCGTCGCAGGCGGGCCGCAGGGCGCCAGCTCGGTGCTGTTCTACATGGCTGTCTATGTCGTCATGACACTCGGCGCCTTCCTCTGCGTACAGCGAATGAAAGGCGAGGACGGCGAATATGTCGAAGCGATCGATAGCCTGTCGGGCCTGTCGCAGACCCGGCCCGGCCTGGCCGCCGCGCTCGGCATCTTCATGTTCAGCCTGGCTGGAATTCCCCCGATGTTCGGCTTCTGGCCGAAGCTGATGGTGTTCAATGCGGCCGTGTCGGAAGGCCTGTTCGCGCTGGCAGTCGCCGGCATCCTCGGCACGGTGATCGGCGCCTATTATTACCTGCGCATCGTCAAGGTCATGTATTTCGACGCGCCTGCCGGCCAGCCATATGCGCGCGGCGGAAACGCGCTTGAAACCGCCATGATCTTCGTCGCTGCTGTCGTCGTTTCGCCGCTTGGCTATTTGCTGATCGGTCCGCTGGGTGAACTGACCGGCCGGGCCGCGGGGACGATCTTCTGAGCCGAATCCGTATCGTCGAAAGCGTCGGGTCGACCAACAGCGCGCTCCTGTCGGACGCCCTCGCAGTCGAAGGCGATTGGCTGGTCGCGCTCCGCCAGGCAGGCGGCAAGGGTCGTCAGGGTCGTGTCTGGGAATCCATCGAAGGCAATTTCCTGGGATCGACCCTCATCCAGATCCGCGCCGGTGATCCGCCTGCGCCGGCACTGACGCTGGTCGCCGGCCTAGCACTCATTGAGGCGATCGAAATTACCGCTCCCAATGCCCCACTTTTCCTGAAATGGCCCAACGACCTGATGCTTGGCGACGCCAAATTGGCGGGCATCCTGCTTGAGCGATCGGGTGACCGAATTGTCGCCGGCTTCGGTGTCAATTTGGCGGGCGCGCCCGAGATTGCGGGCCGAAAGACCGCCTCGCTAAAGCCCTTGGCCGAAATTGAGCCCCAGGCGTTCGCACCACTTTTGGCCGGCAAGTTCGCACAGATGATGGCGATGTGGCGTACCACAGATTCTGCCCAGTTCGCCCAGGCCTGGATGGCTCGCGCTCATCCTGTTGGAACCCCGCTTCAGGTTCATAATGCGCCGGGGGAACTCGTAAGCGGGCAGTTCGACGGCATCGAGTCCGATGGGGCGATGCGGCTAAGGCGGGACGGGATGATCGACGTTATTCGCTCAGGCGACGTCCTGCTTCGCTGATCTTTCGATTCGGTGGCTCGCCGAAATTAATCTCAGTTGATAATGCGCTTTCCGTTTCGCGACCGAGTCGATGCGTCCTATCGGTGCGTCAGTGCCCAGCGCACCGCGGCCCTGAACGAGACCCAGCGCCGGTCCTGCTGGCCGGCACTCCCTGCTGGAGATGCTCATATGAATGCAATTACGACCAAGGATGGTACCCGGATTTTTTACAAGGACTGGGGGCCCAAGGATGCGCAGCCGATTGTCTTCCACCACGGCTGGCCGTTGACCGCCGACGATTGGGACAATCAGATGATGTTCTTCCTTGGGCAGGGCTTCAGGGTCATTGCGCACGACCGCCGCGGCCACGGCCGCTCGACCCAAACCGATACCGGCAATGAGATGGACACTTATGCCGCCGATGTCGCCGAGCTCGTCTCTCAGCTCGACCTGAAAAATGCTGTCCACGTCGGGCACAGCACCGGTGGCGGGGAAGTCGTTCATTATGTTGCACGGGCCGAACCGGGCCGGGTCGCCAAGGCGGTGATTATCGGCGCCGTTCCGCCGGTAATGGTCAAGAAGGAAGGCAATCCCGGTGGGACCCCGATCGAGGTGTTCGACGGCTATCGTGCCGCCACCGCCGCAAACCGGGCGCAAATCTTCCTCGATGTGCCCTCAGGGCCTTTCTACGGCTTCAATCGGCCGGGTGCGCAGGTCAGCCAAGGAGTCATCGACAATTGGTGGCGCCAGGGCATGATGGGCGGGATCAAGGCTCAATACGACTGCATCAAGGCCTTTTCGGAAACGGACTTCACCGAGGATTTGAAGGCGATCGACGTGCCGGTACTGGTGCAGCATGGCGACGACGATCAGATCGTTCCTTACGAAGACAGCGCGCCGCTTTCCGCCAAGCTGCTGAAGAACGGCACGTTGAAAACCTATCCGGGCTTTCCGCACGGAATGGCGACAACCCACGCCGACATCATCAACCGCGACATTCTTGCCTTCATTCGCGGCGAAGAGCCGTCGGCCGAGGCCGAGAAGGTCGATGTCCATTTGGAAGCGCCGACTCCGGCATGACAGGAGCGGCAATCAGGAGTGAGGCCGGGCCGACGCCCGGCCTCTGCAGGCCATGAACGATGTGTTGACCGGCACCTCGCTCGATGGGCGCGAGGAACAGATGTTTCCGCGGCTGACGGCGGCAGAAATCGACCGGCTGCGCCGGTTTGGCGAGTGCCGGCCGTTCGAAAAGGGCGACATGCTGGTTCGTGCCGGCGAGGAAGGGCATGGCCTCCAGATACTGCTGTCTGGGCAGGTTGAAATCCTGCAGCATGACCAGACCGGCCGGCGTATTCCGATCGTCACGCACGAACCCGGTTCATTCATGGGCGAACTGGCCCAGCTTTCTGGCCGGCCAGCGCTGGTCAATGCGGAAGCGCTGACCGACGGCGAAGTATTAGCAATCGCCCCGGATCGCCTCCGTGCCGTCCTAGTCGCCGAGGCGGAATTGGGTGAGCGGATCATGCGAGCACTCATCCTTCGCCGGGTCGGGCTGATTGAGCGCGGTGCGGGCCCGATCATCGTGGGTAGCGAGCAGGACGGTGACGTGCTTCGGCTTGTCAATTTTCTCCGCCGCAACGGTCATCCCTATCTGCGGCTTGATCCGGAGCAGGATAGCTGCGGCCAGGCACTGGTTGATCGATTTGACGTCGACGCGCGGGCCCTGCCGATCGTCCTTTGCCCAAGCGGAAAGCTGCTCCGTAACCCGACCGAGGACCAGTTGGCCCGCTGCATTGGCCTGGTCGGCCCGATCGATCCAGAAAAGCTGTTCGATGTTGCGATCGTTGGTACCGGCCCCGCCGGCCTGGCGACGGCGGTCTATGCCGCTTCGGAGGGTCTTTCGGTCCTGGCGCTCGATTGCCGCTCGTTCGGCGGACAAGCCGGCGCCTCCGCTCGCATTGAGAATTATCTTGGCTTCCCGACCGGTATTTCGGGCATGGCGCTGATGGGCCGGGCCTACAGCCAGGCGCAGAAATTCGGGGTGGAAATGGCAATCCCCGACGAGGCGATACGGCTGGAATGCGGGAACGATCCTTGCAAGCTTGAACTGGCCAATGGCGAAAAGGTGCAGGCCAGGGCAGTCGTCATTGCCTCGGGCGCCCGGTACCGGCGGCTCGACGTCGCCAATCTCCACCTCTTCGAGGGAATTTCGGTTCATTATTGGGCTTCCCCGCTCGAAGCGGACCTTTGTGCCGCCAATGAGGTTGCGCTGGTCGGCGGCGGCAACAGCGCCGGGCAGGCGACCGTCTTCCTCGCCGGCCGCGCTGCAAAGGTCACGTTGGTCGCGAGACGGCCGCTCAGCCGTACCATGTCGCAATATCTGGTCGAGCGCATCGAAAGTCTGCCGAATGTCGATGTGATCGTGGGAGCGGAGGTCGCGGGCCTGAAAGGCGAAGATGGCAAGCTGTCGGCCGTTGTCCTGCGCGATCGAGCTTCAGGTGCGGAGCAGCGGAGGCAGGTTACGCACCTATTCTCCTTCATCGGTGCCGAGCCGAACACCGATTGGCTGAGCGGAACGGGGATCAAGCTCGATCCGCGCGGCTTTGTCCTGACCGGAAAGGAGGCGGGCGACGACCGCTTTCCACTGGGCACCAGCAGGCGCGGTATCTTCGCAGTGGGCGATGTCCGGGCCGGATCGGTCAAGCGCGTCGCGTCCGCAGTAGGCGACGGCGCGCAGGTGGTTGCAGCAATTCATCTCTATTTGGCCTCCGCGAACACGCAACCCGTCGTCACGCGGCAGGCCGCGGCCGCAATTATTTGACAGTTCTGTCCCGCAGATCCCGGTAGCGGGTGAAGCAATGCCAAGGTCTCTCGTACCTGTCTTCGGGGCAGCGTTCTTAATGGCGTGCGGCCTGGTCGCAGCTGATTCGCCGATCTCGAAGGGGCGCCTGCCTGGCCCTCGCACAGAGATCGGCAGACTTGTTCGATCTTCGTCAGCGGTGGCTTATTATTGTGGAGACGTCGGCTATGTCGATTTGGGTGCCGAGCTCGACGCTCCCGCCTATTATTTCAGCAAGACTGACGGCCGCGTAATTGCGCGATGTGGCGGATATTGTGAGGCAGACCCGAACGGCTGCGTCGGAACCTGCCCGCCCAAGTCATGGAAGTGTCGTGGGGCCATCCTTCTCGCCAACGAGGATGAGGCGCGCTAGAGCGCGCCAATGCTGCTCGCGATCGATGCCGGAAACACCAACCTCGTCTTTGCCCTGGTTGACGGCAATGAAATCAAGACCCGCTGGAGGATTGCCACCGATCCCAGGCGCACCGCCGACGAATATGCGGTCTGGCTTCACCAGCTACTCGAGCTGGAAGGCTATGGCCGCGACGACGTCGACAGGGTCATCATCGGCACCGTCGTCCCGCGCGCGCTTCACAATCTGGAGGTGCTTAGCTCCAAATATTTTGGCGTGAGCGCGCTCGTCGCCGGGCAAGGCCCCGCCGAATGGCCGATCGCATTCGATGTCGAAGAACCTCAGAGCGTGGGAGCCGACCGCGCGCTCAACGCCATTGCCGCTCACGCCAAGCATCAAGGCGACTTGATCGTCATCGATTTCGGTACCGCGACCACCTTCGACGTGGTCGATTTTGGCGGCGCTTATAAGGGCGGGATCATCGCGCCCGGCATCAACCTCAGCCTCGATGCGCTTGTGTCTGCTGCGGCAAAGCTGCCGCGGGTCGCAATCTCAGCCCCCGAAGACCAGAGCGTTGTCGGCCGGACCACGGAAACCCAGATGCTGATCGGCGTTTACTGGGGTTATGTGGCGATGATCGAAGGGTTGGTTGCAAGATTGAAGGCGGAGATCGGGAGGCCAGTGACGGTCGTCGCGACCGGCGGGCTCGCCGTTCTGTTCGACAAGAATACCGACGTGTTTGATGTGATCGAACCGGACCTCACCATCCAGGGACTTGCGCTGCTTGCCGGCGGGGCGGGCAAGTGACCCCAAGCGAGGAATTGCTGTTCCTGGCCTTGGGCGGGTCGGGCGAGATTGGCATGAACGTCAATCTCTATGGCTGCCGTGGCAAATGGCTGATGGCGGACTTGGGGCTGACCTTTGCCGATCCCGATTATCCGGGTGTCGAGCTGATCCTTCCCGATCTCGAATTCATCGAGCAGCGGATGAAGGACCTGGTCGGAATCGTGCTCACGCATGGCCACGAGGACCACATCGGTGCGCTTCCCTACCTTGCCGCCGACCTCAAGGTGCCGCTCTACGCGACGCCGTTCACGGCCGGACTGATCGCCGGCAAGCTTGAGGAAGAGGGGCTTACGGGCCAGGTCAGTCTGCGTGTCATCGATCGCGGTGGATCGATCGACCTCGATCCGTTTCGCGTGACCTATGTTCCGCTGGCCCATTCGATTCCGGAGGGGAACGGGCTGCTGATCGAAACGCCGTTCGGCAATATCTTCCACACTGGGGACTGGAAGATCGACGAAACTCCGGTGCTGGGACACCCAAGTTCGGCGGAAACGCTGACCGAGATCGGCGACAGGGGTGTGCTGGCGCTGGTTTGCGATTCGACCAATGCCTTTTTGAACGATGCGTCAGGCAGCGAATCCTCGGTCCACGAAACGCTTCGCAATGAAGTATTGAAGGCGCGCGGGCGGGTGTTGATCACGACCTTCGCATCCAACGCCGCACGGCTGGAAACGATCGGCAGAGTGGCGATCGAAACGAACCGGCGCGTGGTGGTCGCGGGGCGCAGCCTCGACCGTATCCTCAAGGTTGCCAAGGCAACGGGCTATTTGCTCGATTTCCCTGAAGCCGTCCCGTTCGACGAAGCAATGATGTTGCCCAAGGAGGAGGTGCTGATCATCGCCACCGGTGGTCAGGGAGAGCCTCGCGCTGCGCTCGGGCGGATCGCCTTTGGCCAGCATGAGCTCAAAATTGGCGAGGGCGATACTGTCATCTTTTCGTCCAAGCAGATTCCCGGGAACGAGATGGCGATCGGCCGGATCATGAATGCATTGTCGGATCTGGGCGTGATCACGGTCACCGAACGGCAGGCCCATATTCATGTTTCAGGGCATCCGGGTCGTCCGGAGCTTGCCGCAATGTACCGGTGGATCCGGCCGCAGATGTTGGTTCCGGTGCATGGCGAGATGCGGCACATGCGCGAGCAGGCGCGCTTTGCCCTTAAGGAGGGCGTCTCCTCCGCTATAGTTCAGCGAAACGGCGATGTGGTCCGCCTCGCGCCCGACGGGCCGGAGAAGGTCGGAGAGGAGCGGACCGGCAGGCTGGTACTGGACGGCGATGTCATCCTGCCGGCCGACGGATCCACCCTCAACGAGCGGCGCAAGATCGCTCATAACGGCTTGATGGCGGTGGCATTACCCGTCGATTCCGGCGGGCGGCTGGCGGGCAAGGCACAGGTCCGACTGTTCGGAGTTCCCGTCGAGCAGGATCGCGACGACTTCCTGGCCGATGCGATCGACGCTGCCGAGCGCGCATACGAGCCTGCGCGCGAAGTCGAGAAGGTCAGGGAAGCGGTGCGGCTTGCCGTCCGCCGCTGCGCCACACTGTGGACCGGCAAGAAGCCGATCGTCGAGGTGATGCTGGTTGAGGTCGCTCAATGAAGTGGACGTCCGTCCTCGCCATCTACTTCCTGATTTTCTGCTTCACTTCCTTCCTCACGCTTCCGTTCGGAGTGAAGACCGCGGAGGAAGTCGGCGTGGAGCGCATTCCAGGCCAGGCGGACAGCGCGCCGCACCGATTCGATTTGCCGAGACATCTTATGCGTGCAGGAGCGGCCGCGGTGCTGCTGACGGCGCTATACGTCGCAAACTATCAGTTCGGCTGGATTACGATCGACAATCTCGACTTCTATAATTGAACCGTCAGCTTAGCGTCGCTTTTCGACCGATTGAGCAAGCGCGGCATAGAGTTTACCCATGTCGCTCGACATCAAGGTTACCGCGATCATGCCGCCGTCACGCTCGGCCAGGACGCGGCGAAGCATGGCTTCGAAATCCTGGACATAATGGTTGACCGCATTCCGGAACTCGGGATCGGTTTCATACTGGCCGGAAATGGCCCGCGTTTCGGTTCCACCCAGCAAGCGCACGGCACGGCGGGTGAACACGCCGCGGTTGCCCTTGAGGTAATGGTTCCACGCCTTGTCGTCGATCTCGTCGCTTAGAATCTTCTGAACATCGATGGCGGCCGAGTGCATCGAATCCATGAGCAGCGATACGCGGAGCGCAAATTCCTCGCCGCTGTCCTTGAGCTGAGCCTCCCGGTTCCGTTCGATATGCGCCTCAAGTGCAACCGCGCTCTGGCCGATCGAGAGCATTTGCGCGGTGAGCTTGTCCGACGCTTCGCGAGCAGTCTCCACTGCCCGGGCTGCGACCGTGTCCAGCTCGATCAGCTTCGATTCGACACTGTCCCGTACTGCCTTTTCGAGCGCCTGTCGCGTGGCCCGGCTCATCTCGCCGGCGCTCTCCGGGATCACCTTGGCAATGGCCTCGCGGGCGCGCTCCGCCGCATGCGCCGCGGCTTCGCGAACCTGGACGAGCGCCGTTACCAGCGCAGGCCCAGTCTCGTTCGACAGGCGGCCGGCCTCTTCGCTTGCCGCCGCAATGGACGCACTGAGCTCGGTCAGGCGCTGCTCGGCCTGGCTGACTCCAAGGTCGACGGACGTCATCAACGCCGCCAGCCGTTCCTGCTGGGCATCGACGTTGGACGCGCCGGATTCGATCCGGTTGGCCGCCTCGATCGCCGCATCGCGCATCTGTTCGATGTTTGGCCGAGCCGTTTCTGCCGAGGCAAGCAGTCGCGCCGCACCGGCTTCGGCGTCCGCGAGAGTCGAGCTCATCTGCCCTGACAGCATCAAGCCCAGCTCGTCGAGGCCGGATCGCAGCCGCTCGGTCCGATCGACAAGGCCGCCCAGGCCCGAGTCATGGGCCGCAGTGGTATTCGACAGTTGCTCAAGCTCCGCGCGCAACCGCCCCAGCGCAGTCTGAACATGGCTAGCGCGCTCGTCACCGGAGCGGGCAAGCTCCATGAACCGCTCGTCCAGCGCGGCAAGGCCGAGATCGAGATCGGCGACCAGGCGCTGAGAGGCGCGTTCCTGCTCGGCAATTCGCCCAGTAAGGCTGTCGAGCGCAGTGCTCGCACTGGAAAGCCTCTCGCCCAGCAATTCGGACGCGTCGATCCCGGCGCGGCCGATGCCGGCCTGGCTTTGGGCGACGAGCGCCGTAACCGCGGCCGCCTGGGTGTCGACGCCGGTACGAATTTCGGTGAGTGCCTCAGCGGAGCGCGTAAGCAGGTCATCGACCGTTGCGCGAGTCGCTTCGCCGGCTTCCGAAACCCGGGCAGCAGCAGCGGTTCCAGCCGACTCAATCTGAGTTAGCGAGGCCACCAGGCGCTGCGATGCTTCACGGACGATGGTGTCGGCCTGCTCGGTCTGCGCCGAAAGCTGGCCCACCCGAATTTCGAACTGTGCCGCCTGCTCGACTGCGGAGCGTCCCGCTTCGCGAAGCGTGTCGGCCATGCGGCGGGCACTGTCTTCGGCCTGCGGCAGATCGGTAAGCAGAACTCCAATGTCAGAGCGGGCGGCCTCTGCGGCCCGGTCAAGCGCCTCGCCATGCTGAGCTAAGGTCCGGGAGCCTTCATTGAGCTGGGCGGTGATAGATCCCAGCCGGCTTGCAGCCTGGTCGCCAAGCCCCATCAGGTCTCCTGCCATGACTCCCAGCGAGCGATGGTTGTCGGCAATCTGCTGCTGAAGCGCGGCCAGTACATCCTGCAAGGCGCGCGCTTCGGTCCGCATAGTGATGACGGAGCGCGTGAATTTCTCGGCCTCCTTGCGGCGGGTGCGTCCGAACATCAGCCACACCAGGCCCATCAGCGCCAGCGGTCCGGCAAGGATCGCAACCCACTGCGCAATCTGCGGACTCGTGAGCGGCTCAGTGGCCAGCGCCCGGCCAGCCGACCAGGCGGTGTAGCCGGTCCACAACAGCGCCATGATCGACAGGGCCCAGCCGAGAACCATCCGGCCGCCTTCCGAGGCAACGCCGTGAATATCGCGGATTTCTGCCCAGCCCATTCGGTCGAAGTGGCCTTCGGTATTGACTTCGTCGACTTCGATCGTCGGGATTCCCTCGTCGGACACGTGAAGAGGATCGTGTTGTGCGCGGTGCGGGCTGGTGCTCATGACCGGGGAGTTTACCACCTTTATTGAGAGGGAAAAGCGACAAAAGGGCACAGTGCGGTCTAGAAATTCACGGGCCGGCTGCCTTATGGTCTTGGCCTTCAGGGGGGAATTTCAAGCCAAGCGGAGTAAGCCATGGCGCTCGGCGCCTTGATCGGTGCCTATCAGGAAGATGATGCGGGCGGGCTGCGTGCGCTGCTTCCGCTCGCCGGGCGTACCCTGGTCGAGTATCAGGCGCGCTGCCTTGCCGCCGCAGGAGCCTCGCCCCTGGTCGTTCTGGTCGAACGGGTACCTCCAGCGCTCAATGAGGCATTCGAACGGTTGCGGACCGAAGGGATTTCGGTGATCGCCGTCAGTGACGGGAGCGAAGCGGCCAGCCGGTTCGAGGCCGGAAGCGATCTGATCCTGCTCGCCGATGGAATCGCGCCTGATATGGGCGACCTCGAACGGCTGCTTGAGGATTCGGGTAGCGCGGTCCTGACCGTGCCGGACGATGATGCACACTCGCATTTTGAGCGGATCGACAGTTCCCAACGCTGGGCGGGCCTTGCGCGGGTCGACTCCAACATGGTTGGCGCAACGGCGGCGATGCTCGGCGACTGGGACCTCCAGTCGACCTTGCTCAGACGGGCGATCCAATCAGGATCTCGACTGATCAGATCGTCGGAGGGCGATGGGCGAGGACCGTTCCTTGCCTCTGACGAGGCAGCGATGGCCGGCTATGAGCGAAGGTTGCTTGTGGCTTCACGGACCGCACGCGAAGACTCCGTCAGCCGCTACTTACTGCCTATGGTCGAGGAGCTGGCGACCGAGAAGCTGATGGAGACCGGCATTCGGCCGAGCTGGCTGGTGCAGACCGCGCTGCTGATGACCGTCGCGGCCGCATTCTGTTTCAGCCGCGGTTGGCACTGGGGCGCGCTTGCGCTGTTGTTGCTGTCGACACCGCTTGACCTGGTGGCACAGCGCCTCGCCACTCTTCGGCTGCAGCCGCTTAGTCCGGCAATGTTGTCGCGACGACTGCTCTGGCCGGCAGGAGGCCTCGCGGTGGTTGCGCTCGGCTGGTTCGAAATGAATCATGGTTCGGGCTGGGGAGCATTGATGTCCGCTCTGGGAGCTGCCGCATTTGCTGAGGCGGGACGGGTCGAGCGGGTGGGACGGGTGTTACCCGGCGGCGAATGGCATTTCTCGCGCCGCACGGCCATCTGGCTCGCCCTTCCATTCGCCATCGGCGGCTGGTGGCCAGCCTATCTGGGCCTCTTATCCGTTTATGCGGCGATCAGCTTTTTCATCGCCCAACATTTTCGCCACGCGGTAGAACGCGATTGACCCCGCGTTAACCCCATCTGTTTTATGAAGGCGGCATGATGCCCGTGGAATGGCCGCTTGCTGCATCGGCAGCCGACCGCCAGGTCGATCCCGCGCGCCCGCACGCGGGGGCCGACCGGCTGCCCGTGGTCATGGCCGATTTCTTTCTCGACGAAGGCAGCCGCCTGACAGACGAGGAGCGTGCGCTGATGGCGGCGATGCTCCGTTCGCTGGTGTTGGAGGTCGCTGACGAGCTGGTTGCCGAGCTTCCGCCGCTGCTGGGCGCCAAATCGGAAACACTGCGTGATGGGCTATACCGGCAATTGCGCCAGGCTGGACTATTGGAACGCCGCGGCCTGATCGCCCTGCTTCTTCGCAGGGCAGACGAACAGCAGCTATCGGGTCACGCCCACCGCGGAGAGCCAATGCTTGGCTCGCTTGTCGCCGACGCGGACAGCGCGGTGGCGGAAGCGGCGATGGCGTTGACTCTGGCGCGCGGTCGCCGGCGGGATAAGTTCGAGCGATTGGGGGCCGAGTTCGACGACGTGGCCGCCGAAGACGCTGTCGCCCTGGTCTATGCCGTCGCGGCGGCATTGCGGCACGGCCTCAGCGAGGCCGCGGATGAAGCGCTGGCCCAAGCCTCACAGGTGCTGCTGGCCCGCCACGACGAGGGCCGCCGCCTTGAGGCGACTGTTGCAGCACTGGCTCGTGCGCTGGAAGGGGCTGGGCGAGGCGACGACAAAATGGTGGCAACACTCGCTCTGGACGGAGACGCTGCTTTGCTATCGGGCTTGCTTGCCCGCCGTGCCGGCATCGACCCTGACTTTGCCTGGCAGATGTTCACGGGCGGGGAGGCGATGACGCTGGCCCGCCTGGCCGGATGTGAGCGAGCAGCCGCTGCCCAGATCCTGGCGGCGTTCGAACCCATGTCGGGGGCTCATTCGGCCGAGCGCTTTATTGATCGGTTCGACCGCATCGACGATTCCGCGGTGGAGGAGCGCCGCCGCTGGCTGCGCCTTGACCCCCATTACCGGGCCGCGCGTGAGGCCTTTGGCCAGGGCAATGGCTAGCGCTCCCTCCGATCTTGGACCAGTGACTGGGCGCGTTGATCGCGACGGGCGGCTGGTGGAAGCCGACCCGCCCCTGTTGCGCTTGCAGCAGGAGGCGGGATCGAAGCTGGGCGCACCATTGGCGCTGCCGCAGCTTGCGGCTGTAGCCCGTTCCGCAATCAAGCTGGGAGTTCCGCTTTCGCGCGCCGTGATTGCAGCCTCCAATGAGCAAGATCTGGACCTTTGGGTGCGGGCGGAACCCGATGCAGAGGGTGCGCGATTGACGATCGATGGATGGAAGGCGCGTCCGCCGGCGCCGCCTCGCCTGACCCTGGTCGGCAGCGAGCCCCTGGCCGAGGAGGCCGCCGACGATACATTGGGTTTCACCACCGACTCCGAGCTCAAGATCACGCGGATCAGCGATGGGCTGGCCGAGCGGTTGGGCACGGACGGTTCGAAAGCGGTCGGCACGCCGCTCACGCGATACTTCCAGCTGAGCGACGATGGCGATGGCGCGATGCCGTTGCTGAATGCACTCGCCAGCCGCCAGGATTTCATCGGCCAGCGCGCGCGAATTCGCGGCGATGGCGAAGCCGAGCTGACAATGAGCGGCATGGCGCTGCTCAATCCTGCCGATGGCTTTGCCGGCTATGAGATCGAAATAGTCCTGGAAGGCGATGACCGAGGGAAGGCCGCGGTGTCATTCGATCCTTCGCTCGACGAGGCTCTTCGTACACCGCTCGACCGCATCATCGCCGCGGCCGAACGGATCGTGGATCGCAGCGAAGGCCCGCTGAGGAGCGATTACGCCGCTTATGCCGGCGATATCGCTGCGGCCGGACGGCATCTCCTTTCGGTTGTCCACTCGATAACCGATCAGCAAGCCGCCGCACCGGCGGGGCAACTCGACCTTGCGGCTTGTGCCTCGGAAGCCATCCAGCTCGTTCTTCCCCGGGCTGAGGAACGTGGCATTCACCTTGAGCTGGTCGGCGTCGACCAGCCTCTGGATGCCAACGGAGAGTCGCGCGGCGTAGTCCAGATCCTGGTCAACCTGCTCAACAATGCAATTCGCCATTCCCCGGACCGCGGCACCGTTGCGGTCATCGCCGAACGCCGCCGCGAAATGGTTGCAGTAACAGTCGCCGACGAAGGTCCGGGAATTGCGGAGGCCGACCAGCAGCGCATTTTCGAACGCTACGAACGCGCTGACAGCTCGCCCGGCGGGAGCGGCCTCGGCCTCGCCATTTCGCGCCGGCTAGCCCATTCGATGCACGGGGATATCGAATTGCAAAGCGCGCCCGGTGCAGGGGCGCGCTTCACGTTGGTTCTGCCCGCGATCTAAGCCGGCGAGCTCTTGCTCGTTTCCGTCTGCTCCTCGCTGCGTTCGCCTTCCACGCGATCGCCTTTCTGGGCCCACTCCTTGCCGATAGCGGATCCTTCGCTCGCGGCAGCTTCGAGTTTTCGCCCGCTTGCGCCGCCGAC
>DASTVY010000372.1:0-6437 GCA_035758865.1 Sphingomicrobium sp.
CGAAAAGGTGGAAGTCGAGGATGTCGATTAGGATGAACGGCATGCGGGGCTGTCTGGGGGACAGCCCCGGTCCGTTCATCGGCATGCGGGGCCGACTGCGGGACAGTTCCGGTCCGTTCATGGCCCTACTTCTGTTGTCAGCGCTGCCTGCCTGTCGAGCGGAGCCTCAACCAAACCAGTTTCCCAACGCAGGGCGCGATGTGGCGCCGATCGTCGGTCAGAGCTTTTCGACCGAGGATGCGCGCGACCGAACCGGCGAAGCCGAAGAGGTGATGCGGCTGGCCGAAGTCAGCGCCGGAATGTCGGTTGCTGATGTCGGGGCAGGAGAGGGCTATTACACCGTCCGCCTCTCGCCGATCGTTGGACGACGCGGTCGGGTGCTAGCGCAGGACATCGTTCGCGAGACGCGCGACAAGCTTGCGCAGCGCGTCCAGCGCGAGCGGCTGGACAATGTCGCAGTAAGCCTGGGTTTGCCGGCGAACCCGATGCTTCCGCAACGCTCGTTCGACCGCATCTTCCTTGTCCACATGTATCATGAGGTGACCCAGCCCTATGAATTCCTATGGAATCTGCGCGAGAGCCTGAAGCCGGGCGGACTGGTCATCGTTGTCGATTCGGACCGCCCGATCAAACGCCATGGAATGCCGCCGAGGCAGCTGTTGTGCGAGTTTGCGGCGTTGGGCCTTGCGCCGACCAAGACAGCGCGCCTGGCAGGAAACGACGCCTATTTTGCAGCCTTCCGGGCCGTCTCAGGGCGACCCCAGCCAGGTCAGATCAAGCCATGTTCTGCCAAGAAGCCGTCTGCGGGGTAGATCGCCGGTCTACAGGAGGCCCATCCTCCGCATGCTGCTGCATTCGTTTCCGGCAAATATTAGATGATCGAGGACCGTCAGGTCGATCGCTTCGCTTGCACAGGCCAGCCTGCGGGTTGCGCTGCAGTCCGCCCTGCTGGGCCGGGAGTCGCCGCTAGGATGGTTGTGCGCGAGGACCACGCCCGCACTGCCCAGCCTCGCGGCATCGATCATGATCGCGCGCACGGGCAACCCGACCGAGTCAGGATCGCCATCATACCATTCGACATGGAGGCAACGGGCTGCGGTATCGACGTGTGCTACCCAGAGCCGCTCTCGCGGATCGCTTCCGGTGTCGAAACAATCAGCAAAGAAGCGGCATGCGGCTTCATGGCCGTTGAGGAGGGCGGGATGCTCGGGCCGCTGAAACCGCATGCCTCAAAATATGGCGCCCCGGGTTTCGCGCATAATCGAACAAAATCCGATCCGGACTTAGAAATGCCTCCAACTCTTGCTGGACGGAGGCGATGCGCAAGCTAGGGTGAGCTCATGCGGCAATATCTGGACCTCATGCAGCGGATCCTCGACGAAGGCGTCGAGCAGATGGATCGCACCGGAACGGGCACTCTTTCGCTGTTCGGCGCGCAGATGCGTTTCGACCTTTCAAAAGGGTTCCCGCTGCTGACGACGAAAAAGCTCCATTTGCGATCAATCATCGTCGAATTGCTGTGGTTTTTACGCGGGGACACCAATGTCCGCTGGCTCCAGGAACGCAAGGTCAGCATCTGGAACGAATGGGCGGATGAACAGGGCGACCTGGGTCCTGTTTATGGCAAGCAATGGCGCGACTGGGAAACGGCAGACGGAAGTCATGTCGACCAGATCGAAAATCTAATCGAACTGATCCGAAAGGACCCCGGATCGCGCCGCCAGATCGTCACCGCGTGGAATCCTGGAGAGATTGCGCGAATGGCGCTGGCACCGTGTCACTGCCTGTTCCAAACCCAAGTCGCGGCCGGAAAGCTCAATCTGCAACTCTACCAGCGCAGCGCGGACTTCTTCCTCGGCGTTCCCTTCAACATCGCTTCTTACGCACTTCTGACGCACATGTTGGCGCGCGAGTGCGGCCTGGAACCCGGCGCCTTCGTCTGGACCGGTGGAGACGTTCATCTCTACTCCAATCATCTGGGGCAGGCTCATTTGCAGCTTTCCCGCGAACCGCGAGCGCTTCCGCAACTAGTGATGAAGGATCGCGGCCAGTCGATTTTCGATTACGAAGCTGAGGATTTCGCCTTCGAGGCATACGACCCGCACCCTCATATATCGGCGCCGGTCGCGGTCTAGGCTTGTCGCGTCCCAACAACATTCCGCCTCCGTGATGGCACCGAACGCGAAGTGCCGCGTTCGTTCAGCAGCTAGACAGGAGGTATGACCATGCTTCGCAAGGTAGTGACCCTGGTTTTGATCGGCGGCAGCATTGCCGTCGCGGCCTGCAACACCGTTCGCGGCGCGGCAGAGGACGTGAACTCGGCCGCTAACGCTGTCGACAACGCCACCTGATTTGGCCATGGTCGTTACGCTTGAACAAGGAGCTCTCGACCATGGTTCGTAAGGTGACGTCGTTGCTGTTGATCACAGGCGCGCTGGCAATCGCAGCGTGCAACACGGTTCGCGGGGCCGGCGAGGACATTCAATCGGCTGCCAACTGCACCGAGAATGCGATCAACGGCGCTAACTGCTGATCTCGAGGGATTACGCAAAAAAATAGCCCCGCCGGAGACGATCCGGCGGGGCTTTTTGATTTGATCCGCTGACGCTGGATCAGTCGTTCAGATACTCTCCGGCGTCCGCATCGGTGCCGTTGCCAGAAGGCGCGACTTCACTCAGCGGATCGGCATTCATGGCCGCTTCCGGACCCTGCGCCAGCTCGGCCGCATGCTCCTGCGCCGCCGAACCCGGAGCGATCAGCGCTTCCTGCAGCTTGCGCTGCTGGGCGCGGAGCGCGGCATCGCGGCTGGAGGCGGCGATGCGCATGCGGTTCATGCCCGCGCCGGTGCCGGCCGGGATCAGGCGGCCGACGATGACATTCTCCTTCAGGCCGTTCAGCGTATCGACCTTGCCCTGCACCGAAGCCTCAGTGAGAACGCGCGTGGTCTCCTGGAACGAGGCCGCGGAGATGAAGCTGCGGGTCTGCAGGCTCGCCTTGGTGATGCCGAGCAGCACCGGCTTGCCTTCGGCAGGCTTCTGCTTCTTCTCCAGCTTGGCGTTGATCTCTTCCATTTCCTCGCGGTCGACCTGTTCGCCGGCCAGGAGGGTGGTGTCGCCGCCCTCGGTAATCTCGACCTTCTGCAGCATCTGGCGAACGATCACCTCGATGTGCTTGTCGTTAATCTTCACGCCTTGCAACCTGTAGACTTCCTGGATCTCGCTGACGAGATATTCGGCCAGCGCCTCGACGCCGAGCACCTCCAGGATGTCGTGAGGATCCGGTGAGCCGCCGACCAGATTGTCACCGCGCTTGACGTAGTCGCCTTCCTGCACGTCGATGACCTTGGCCTTGGGTACCAGATATTCGACCGGCTCCGACCCATCGTCGGGGATGATCGCGATCTTGCGCTTCGCCTTATAGTCTTTCTTGAAGCTGACCTTGCCCGAGACCTTGGCGATGATCGCATTTTCCTTGGGCTTGCGCGCTTCGAACAGCTCGGCGACGCGCGGCAGACCGCCGGTGATATCGCGCGTACGGGCCGCTTCGCGAGGCATACGTGCAAGCACTTCGCCGGCTTCGACCTGCTGGCCGTCCTCGACCGCGATGACCGCACCCGGAGCGAGGCGATACACACCAGCTTCTTCCGCACCTTTGCCGCCCATCAGGGTCAGGCGCGGACGCAAATCCTCCTTCTTCGACTTTGCGAGGTCGTCGATGACCGCGCGCTGTGAGATACCGGTCGACTCGTCGGTCTGCTCGACCAGGGTCCGATTCTCGATCAGGTCCTGATACTTCACCGTGCCGGCACGCTCGGTGATCACCGGGCTGAACGAGGGGTCCCATTCGGCGATACGATCGCCGCGGCTGACGATATGACCGTTCTCGACCATCAGGTGCGCGCCGTAGGGAATACGGTGCGTGCTGAGTTCGCGGCCATCCATGTCGAGAATGGCGATTTCGCCCGATCGCGACAGCGACAGGTGACGGCTGCGCGGATCCGTGATCGTCGGCATGTCGCGGAGCTCGATCGTGCCGTCGACTGGCGCTTCGAGGTTGGACTGCTCGTTGAGCTGGGCGGCGCCGCCGATGTGGAAAGTCCGCATCGTCAGCTGGGTGCCCGGCTCGCCGATCGACTGGGCGGCGATGACTCCGACCGCCTCGCCGATGTTGACCGGCGTGCCGCGTGCGAGGTCGCGCCCATAGCACTTGGCGCAAACGCCCTGCTTCGAAGCGCAGATCAGCGGGCTGCGGATCTTGATGCCCTGGAGACCCAGTTCCTCGAGCTTGGCGACCATCGGTTCGTCAAGCAGAGTGCCTTCGGCGATAACCGTGTCGTTCGTCTTCGGATCGACGATGTCCTCGGCCGTGGTACGGCCCAGGACTCGGTCGGCGAGCGAGGCGATGATCGCGCCGCCCTGGACGATGGCACGCATTTCCAGCGCACGATCGGTGCCGCAATCCTCTTCGACGATGACCGCATCCTGCGACACGTCGACCAGGCGGCGGGTCAGGTATCCTGAGTTCGCCGTCTTGAGCGCCGTGTCGGCCAGGCCCTTACGAGCGCCGTGGGTCGAGTTGAAGTATTCAAGGACGGTCAGGCCTTCCTTGAAGTTTGAGATGATCGGCGTTTCGATGATCTCGCCCGACGGCTTGGCCATCAGGCCGCGCATGCCGGCAAGCTGCTTGATCTGAGCCTGCGAACCCCGGGCGCCGGAGTGTGCCATCATGTAGATCGAGTTGATCGGCAGCTCGCGGCCATCGTCGCCCTTCTTCACGGACGAGATTTCCTTCATCATCTCACTCGCGACCCTGTCGCCGCAGCGCGACCAGGCGTCGATCACCTTGTTGTACTTTTCCTGCTGGGTGATCAGGCCGTCCTGATACTGCTGCTCATAGTCCTTCACGAGCGATCGGGTCTCGTCGACCAGGCTCTCCTTCGAACCCGGAATGACCATGTCGTCCTTGCCGAACGAAATGCCGGCGCGGAATGCGTGACGGAAGCCGAGGCCCATGATGGCGTCGGCGAACAGCACCGTCTCCTTCTGGCCGGTGTGGCGATAGACGGTGTCGATGACGTCGCCGATCTCCTTCTTGGTGAGGAGGCGGTTGACGGTTTCGAACGGCACCTTGTGGCTCTTCGGGAGCGTCTCGCCGAGCAGCATGCGGCCCGGGGTCGTCTCGAAGCGCTTCATATAGGTATTGCCCTCCTCATCCGTCTGCGGGACCCGGCTGACAATCTTGGTATGCAGCGTAACCGCACCGGCTGCGATCGCCTGGTGCACCTCGGCCATGTCGCTGAGGAGCATGTTCTCGCCCGGCTCGCCTTCCTTCATCATCGACAGATAGTAGAGGCCTAGGACCATGTCCTGCGACGGAACGATGATCGGCTTGCCGTTGGCGGGCGACAGGATGTTGTTAGTCGACATCATGAGGACGCGCGCTTCCAGCTGGGCCTCGAGGCTCAGCGGGACGTGCACGGCCATCTGGTCGCCGTCGAAGTCGGCATTGAACGCAGCGCAGACCAGCGGGTGAAGCTGGATCGCCTTGCCTTCAATCAATACCGGCTCGAACGCCTGGATGCCGAGGCGGTGGAGCGTCGGCGCACGGTTCAGCAGAACCGGATGCTCGCGGATCACCTCGTCGAGGATGTCCCAGACTTCCTTGCGCTCTTTTTCTACCCACTTCTTCGCCTGTTTGAGGGTCATGCTGAGACCCTTGGCGTCGAGGCGCGAGTAGATGAAAGGCTTGAACAGCTCGAGCGCCATCTTCTTTGGAAGGCCGCACTGGTGCAGCTTAAGCTCCGGTCCGGTGACGATAACCGAGCGGCCCGAATAGTCGACGCGCTTGCCGAGCAGGTTCTGGCGGAAGCGGCCCTGCTTGCCCTTCAGCATATCGGACAGCGACTTCAGCGGACGCTTGTTGGCGCCGGTGATCGTGCGGCCGCGGCGGCCGTTGTCGAACAGCGCGTCAACGGCTTCCTGAAGCATGCGCTTTTCGTTGCGGACGATGATGTCCGGAGCGCGCAGTTCCATCAACCGCTTCAAGCGGTTGTTACGGTTGATGACCCGACGATAAAGATCGTTGAGGTCCGACGTCGCGAAGCGGCCGCCGTCCAGCGGAACCAGCGGGCGAAGCTCGGGCGGGATGACCGGAATGACTTCCAGGATCATCCATTCCGGGCGGTTGCCGGAATCGATGAAGCTCTCGACCACCTTCAGGCGCTTGATGATCTTCTTGGGCTTTAGTTCGGACTTGGTCTCGGACAGCTCCTTCAGAAGGTCTTCGCGCTCGCCGACAAGGTCGAGGTCCATCAGCATATGCTTGACGGCCTCGGCACCGATGCCGGCCGAGAAGGCGTCCTCGCCATATTCGTCCTGGGCCGAAAGCAGCTCGTCTTCCGAGAGCAGCTGGTACTTCTCGAGCGCGGTCAGGCCCGG
>DASTVY010000377.1:0-5271 GCA_035758865.1 Sphingomicrobium sp.
GTCTTTTCCATGCCGGTGCCAACGAAGGGGGCTTTGGTTCTAAGTAAAGGCACCGCCTGACGCTGCATATTGGAGCCCATCAGCGCGCGGTTGGCGTCGTCATTTTCCAGGAAGGGAATGAGCGAGGCAGCGACCGACACCAGCTGCTTGGGGCTGACGTCCATCAGCGTGATGGTGTCGCGCGGCGCCATCAGGAAGTCGCCGTTGCGGCGTGAAGAAACGATTTCTTCCTGGAATCCGGCCTTCGCGTTCAGCTCGGCGTTGGCCTGGGCGATCGTATGCTTCGCCTCTTCCATCGCCGACAGATAGACGACCTCGTTGGTCACCTTGCCGTCCGTCACCTTGCGATACGGCGTCTCGATGAAGCCGTACTTGTTGACGCGGCTGAAGCTCGCAAGACTGTTGATGAGGCCGATGTTCGGGCCTTCCGGAGTCTCGATGGGGCAAATCCGGCCGTAGTGGGTCGGGTGGACGTCGCGGACCTCGAAACCCGCACGCTCGCGGGTGAGGCCGCCCGGCCCGAGCGCCGAGACCCGGCGCTTGTGGGTGACTTCCGACAGCGGATTGGTCTGGTCCATGAACTGCGACAGCTGTGAAGATCCGAAGAATTCGCGGACGGCAGCCACTGCAGGCTTGGCGTTGATCAGGTCGTTCGGCATGACCGTCGACACGTCGACCGAGCTCATGCGCTCCTTGACCGCGCGCTCCATGCGCAGGAGGCCGACTCGATACTGGTTTTCCAGAAGCTCGCCGACCGAGCGGACGCGGCGGTTGGCCAGGTTGTCGATGTCGTCGATCTCGCCCTTGCCATCCTTGAGGTTCACCAGTTCCTGCACCACCGCAATGATGTCCTCGCGGCGCAGCGTGGTGACCGTATCGTCGGCGTCGAGGCCGAGGCGCATGTTGAGCTTGACCCGGCCGACGGCCGACAGGTCGTAGCGCTCGGGATCGAAGAATAGGCCGTAGAACAGCGCATCGGCGGTCTCGCGCGTTGGCGGCTCGCCGGGGCGCATGACGCGGTAGATGTCAGCCAGCGCGCTATCGCCGTCTTCCGACTTGTCGGCTTTCAGCGTGTTGCGGATCCACGGACCAGTGTTGACATAGTCGATGTCGAGCAACTCGAGGCGGTCGACCCCGGCCTTGTCCAGGCTGTCCAAATTCTCGGCCGAAATTTCATCGCCGGCTTCGACGTAGATTTCGCCCGTCTTCGCGTTGATCAGGTCGTAGGCCGAGAAGCGGCCGAAGATTTCTTCGGTCGGGATGATGAGGTTCTTAAGACCGTCCTTGGCTGCGGCATTCGCCTTCCGCGGCGTGATCTTCTCGTGCGCCTTGAAGATAACTTCGCCGCTGTCGGCGTCGACCACGTCATGGTTCGGCTTCTGGCCGCGCCATGCCTCGGTGTTATAGGGAATCTGCCAGCCGTTCTTGCCGCGGACATAGGTCAGGCGGTTGTAGAAGGTGTTGAGGATTTCCTCGCTCGACAGGCCAAGCGCGTGAAGCAGCGCGGTGACCGGCAGCTTGCGCTTGCGGTCGATACGGACGTTGACGATGTCCTTGGCGTCGAACTCGAAGTCCAGCCAGCTGCCGCGGTAAGGAATGACGCGGGCTGCGAACAGATATTTGCCGGACGCGTGCGTCTTGCCGCGGTCATGGTCGAACAGCACGCCGGGCGAGCGGTGCATCTGGCTGACGATGACGCGCTCGGTGCCGTTGATGATGAAGGTGCCGTTCCCGGTCATGAGCGGCATGTCGCCCATGTATACGTCCTGCTCCTTGATATCGATGACCGACTTGGCTTCGGTGTCGGGATCGATTTCGAAGGTCGTCAGGCGAAGCGTCACCCGCATCGGCGCGGCAAAGGTCAGCCCGCGCTGACGGCACTCGTCGGTGTCGTACTTGGGGTCCTCGAGGACATAGTGGTCGAAGTCGAGGTGGGCGGTGCCGGCGAAATCCTGGATCGGGAAGACCGAGCGAAGAGTCTTTTCGAGGCCGGACACATAGCCGACGGACGGATCGGAACGGAGGAACTGCTCGTAGGATTCCCGCTGAACCTCGATCAGGTTCGGCATCTCGCTGATTTCGTGGATGTTGCCGAAGATCTTGCGGATTCGCCGCGTGGTGGTGGACCGGGCCTGGGTGGGCACGTCTTTCGCTTTGGTCGCCATCTTATTCCCTGCGCTCCGGGCACGCGTCGAGGCACGCGGGCCCATGTGAAGTCCGGCGCTGCTCCTGTGAGTTCCTCACCATACGTGCGGACCGCTGCGCGGATCGGTCCGTGTCCCGGTGAGGACAGGTAAAGCTCCGGGCGCACGAATATGTGCGGCGGAGCCGGTATTTGTTGGATTGGGCCGATATACGCCTTTTCAGCGTCGTTGCAAGGGGTGGCCGGCACAGAAATATGCCGGCGAGGCAGGGGACGACCTCGCCGGCAGGGAGTAACCGAATTCAGCCGGGTTCTAGGCGCCGATCATGACCGTCGCGCCCAGATCTGTAACGCTATAAAGGCGCTTGGCGAATTCTGCCGGGAGCCGGATGCAGCCATGGCTGGCGGGATAGCCTGGGTTGTGACCGGCGTGCAGCGCGGTGCCATAAGTGTCGAACATCTGCGTGAAGGGCATCGGCGCATTATCGTATTTGACGCTCCGATGCATCGGTTTCTTCACCATGACCTGGAAGATGCCCTTTGGTGTGGGATGTTCGTCCACGCCTGTGGAAATGGCGGCGGCCGCGACCAGGCTTTCGCCACGATAGAGATAGGCGCGCTGGTCGGACAAGCTGACCACCACTAGGGGCTCACCATCGAAGCTGCCCTTACGCCAGACGTATTGGCCTGGCTTGAGCTGCTTGTCTCCGAATACCTCTTCCATATTGAGACGCGCCATCATGGCGGCGTCAGCGGCTGCAGCCTTGGCCTCCGGGGTTTCCACAGAGGCCAGTGCCGGGGCGGTCGGCATCAGGGCAAACGCCCCAGCGACCGCCAGCGCGAGCGCTAGCTTCCTCATTTTTTGTCACTTTCGAACCAAATTACCTTTGTATTGCACAATGCGCGTAGAGGGTGTCGGTTCCTCGGTACGGCGCAGCGTTAAGCTTGAAATGCGGGCGGGATCGACAAGGTAAGGCGGCGGAGGTGCCCATGAGCGACGGCCAAATTCGTGACTTCCATGCGCATATTTACTTCGACGAATCCGAGCTTGAGCGGGCCCAGGCGCTGACGGAGGAAGCAAATTCCAGATTTGGATTGAAGGTCGGCCATTTCCATGTGGCGCCGGTCGGACCCCATCCGCGCGGCTCAGTGCAGCTGACGGTACCGGTGGAACGGTTTGGAGAAGTTGCGACCTGGCTGGCCGTCAACAGGGCCGGGCTCACGATATTCGCCCATGCATCGACGGGTGAAGACTGGCAGGATCATACCCACAATGTGATTTGGTTTGGGCCCAGCGAGGAGCTCAACCTGTCGATTTTCGGCTAAGCTTTTCGGATCACGTCTAAGGAACTAATCTTCCTGGAATTAGGGAGGGTTGGGGCATGCCATACCGTCACGCGCACTGGTGGATCCTCGCGCTGTTTCCTTTCGCCGCTTTCGCCTTTTGGCCGGGTTACCTTTCGATTCTGTCGAGCAGCCCGCCCTCGTTCCATCTTCATGGTATCACGGCGTCGCTTTGGCTGATCCTGCTCGCCATCCAGAGCTGGTCAATCCATCACGGCCACCGCGCATTTCACAAGACCAACGGGTTGGTCAGCCTGGCCCTGTTCCCACTATTCCTGGCTGGCGGAGCGACGATCTTTGTCGGAATGGCGGAGCGCTATGTATCCGGCTTCTCGCCGTTCCACGAGATCTGGCCGCCCAACCTGGCCTGGCTCGATTTCGTCGCGGTCGGCGGCGTCGCATATTTCTACTTCCAGGCCCTCAAATACCGGCGGTTCGTCGGCAAACATTCGTCCTATCTGCTGGCGACTGCAATCTTCCTGCTTCCTCCGATCTTCGGCCGGCTGGCGCCGATCCCGATGGGCCTCGATTTCTCAAACCCGGAAGCCTTTGCCCAGATGGGCCCCAGTTTCCACCTCGGCAATCTGGTCAGCGTCTTGATCGCCTTTGCGATCGCGGCGTCGGACAGGCGGAATGGCAAGCCATGGGTGATTGCGGGTCTGCTGACTATCGCGGCATCGATCCTGTTCGAGGTTCCGGGCGGGACCGCGGCGTGGAAGTCGATCTACGTTCATGCCGCCGGCATTCAAGTGTTGCCGATGGCGATCACCGCTGCCCTCGCCGGAGCCGCTATCGGCTGGGCTGGCTGGGTCGCGGGCAAGAAGCCGACGGCTCCCGCACCGGACATAGTCCCGGCATGAATCAAAAAGGGCGGCCCATTTACGGACCGCCCTTCCCATCCACGGGCGCTTCAAGACACCCGTGAAACTTGTCTGAAGCTTACTTGAGCTCGACGGTGCCGCCGGCTTCCTCGATCTGCTTCTTGATTTTCTCGGCCTCGTCCTTGTTGACGCCTTCCTTGACGGCCTTCGGAGCGCCTTCGACGAGCGCCTTGGCTTCGCCCAGGCCCAGGCCGGTGATGGCGCGGACTTCCTTGATGACGTTGATCTTCTTGCCACCGTCGCCGGTGAGGATCACGTCGAACTCCGTCTGCTCTTCAGCAGCCGGGCCAGCAGCGGCGGCGCCAGCGGCCGGGCCGGCGACGGCGACGGCAGCGGCGGCCGAAACGCCCCACTTCTCTTCGAGAAGCTTGGCAAGCTCGGCAGCTTCGAGGACGGTCAGAGCCGACAGGTCGTCGACGATTTTGTTCAGGTCAGCCATTTTAGTCTCCTAGAGGGCCAATCGGCCCAAATGTCGTGCGTGGTTTTGAAACGAAAAACTTAAGCTGCGGCCTTGGCGGCGAGAACGCGCGCCAGCTGGCCACCCGGCTCCATGGCGATGCGGGCAATCTTCGTCGCGGGCGCCTGGATGAGGCCCACGATGGTGCCGCGCAGCTGGTCGAGCGACGGAAGCGCGGCAAGTGCCTTGATCCCGTTCAAATCGAGCAGCGTGTCGCCCATCGCGCCACCGACGATCTCGAGACGATCGTTGGTCTTGGCGAACTCCACCGCGACTTTTGCAGCCGCGACGGGATCGATCGAGGTAGCCAAAGCGGTCGGGCCGGTCAGCATGTCGCCGATCGATCCGTACTTCGTGCCCTCGAGCGCGATCTTGGCAAGCCGGTTCTTCGCAACTTTGAACTGGGCACCGGCATCGCGCATCTTCAAGCGCAGGTCGGTCGACTG
>DASTVY010000017.1:0-8229 GCA_035758865.1 Sphingomicrobium sp.
GGCCCGTCCCCGTCCACATGGTCGATCTCGTCGGGCGACTTGGACGGGTCGCTCAGATATTTGCGGATGAAATCGCCGGCCTCGCTTGCCGAGTAACGGCTGAAGAATTCCGCGAAACCTTCCGCTTCGCCGTTGCAGCCGGCAAGGTCGAAGAATTTGCGGTTGAGCGAATGGACCCACAGCTTGCCCTGCTTCAGGCCGAACACGCCCGCCGCGATCGGCAAGGCGTCCAGCAACGCGCCATCGTCCGCCAGTGCGCGGATATCGAATGCATGTTTCGGGCCCGCCGAGCGCGCGCCCGAAGGCGCGACCGAGCGGTTTGCTGCAGCCTGCATTCGAACAGCGTTAAATCACACAGGTTAATGGGCAGTTTCGACGCCACTTAACGCAGGTTAAATTTGGGTTGATTCCCCTGCCTTCTCCGCGGCTTTCGGAACCGGCTCAAACCGGTTCGATCGCGGGAATCCGTTAGGTGCAATCCGTCCGCTCGCACCGCGGATGGCTCGCCATGGAGTTAGGTCTGTTTCGGACCTTACCCTCCCGCTGTCTCCGCCCAGCGGCCAACTGATGCCCTCGGCCAATTGGAACGCCATGGCATCGGAAAGCCCGCCGTCGCGATAGCGCTGAAGCTGCACGCCCGCTCCCCTGCCAAGCTCCGGAAGCTCGTCGAGCTTGAACACCAGCATCTTGCGGTTTTCGCCGATCACCGCGACCGAATCTGCGACGGCGGCCACCGGCTTCATCACCGCCATGGTCGCCTTCGGCCTGAGGTTCATCAGCTGCTTGCCCTTGCGCGTTTCGGCCAGCACCGCCTCGCCGCTGGTCACGAACCCGCGCCCATCGGAGCTCGCCACCAGCATCCGCGACTCTGGCCTGACCACGAACATGGCGACGATTTCGCTCTCCGCTTCGAGGTCGATCGTTAGCCGGATCGGCTCCCCGAACCCGCGCCCGCCGGGCAGCTTGTCGCCGCTGACCGTATATACCCGCCCATTGTCCGCCGCGACCACCAGCCGGTCGGTGGTCTGGGCGTGGAAGGCGAGCTGCGGCCCGTCTCCTTCGCGCCATTTCAGGTCGTCGATCTCGTGAAGGGCGACGTGGCCCTTCATCGCCCTTATCCAGCCGCGCTGCGACAGGATCACGGTGATCGGCTCCTTCTCGATCATCTGGGTCCAGTCGATCTCGGCCCGCACAGCGCCCGCTTCCGGCCTCAGCTCGGTCCGCCGCGGATCGCCGAACTTTTCCTTCATCAAGGCGAGGTCCTTTTTAAGCCGCCGCTTCTGCCGGCCCTGGTCGTTGACCAGCTTGTCGAGCTCCTCGCGTTCCTTGGTCAGCGCCTCCCGCTCCTTGTTGAGCTCCATCTCCTCCAGCTTGCGCAATTGGCGGAGGCGCATGTTGAGGATCGCCTCGGCCTGCCGGTCGGTGAGATCAAATTCTGCGATCATCATCGCCTTGGGTTCGTCCTCGGTGCGGATGATCTCGATCACCCGGTCGAGGTTCAGGAAGGCCTTCAGGAAGCCGCCGACCAGCTCCAGCCGGTCGTCGATCTTGCCGATCCGGTGCAGCGACCGGTTGACCAGCACCTCGAACTGGAAGTCGAGCCAGGCGAGCAGCGCCTCCTTGAGGCTCATCACGCCCGGGGTCCGGGTCTTGTCGAGCACGTTCAAGTTGAGCGCGAACCGCGTCTCCAGCTCGGTCAGCTTGTAGAGGCTTTCCTCCAGCAGCGCCGCATCGACCGTCCGGCTCCGCGGCTCCAGCACGATCCTGACCTTTTCGTCGCTCTCGTCACGGACGTCGGCCAAAATCGGCAGCTTTTTGTTGCCGATCAGGTCGGCGATTTCTTCGATCAGTTTGCCCTTCTGCACGCCGTAAGGAATTTCGTGGACCAGCAGGTGCCAGCCGCCGCCCTTTTCGATGACCTTCTCGATCTTGGCCCGCACCCGGAAGCTGCCGCGCCCGCTGACATAGGCTTTCGCGATCGTCTCCTCATCCTCGACCAGCACGCCGCCGGTCGGGAAGTCCGGCCCTTTGACGATCTGCAGCAGCTCGCGGTCGTCGATTCTTTTGTTGTCGATCAGGGCGATCGCCGCATCGGCCAGCTCGGCGACATTGTGCGGCGGGATACTCGTCGCCATTCCGACCGCGATCCCGCTCGCCCCGTTAGCCAGCAAATTGGGGAACAGGCCGGGGAACACCTCCGGCTCTTCCTCCTCGCCATTGTAGGTCGGGCGGAACGGCACCGTCCCCTCGTCCAGCCCAGCCATCAGCTGGATCGCGACCGCCGTCATCCGCGCCTCGGTGTAACGGTAGGCGGCGGCATTATCTCCGTCGATGTTGCCGAAATTGCCCTGCCCGTCGACCAGCGGATAGCGGAGCGCGAAATCCTGGGCCAGGCGAACCATCGCGTCATAGACCGACTGGTCGCCGTGCGGGTGATATTTGCCGATGACGTCGCCGACCACGCGCGCGCATTTCTTGTAAGCGCTGGCCGGGTCGAGCCGCAGCAGCCGCATCGCCCACAGTAGGCGCCTGTGAACGGGCTTCAGACCGTCGCGAACGTCCGGCAGGCTTCGCGCGGTGATCGTCGAAAGAGCGTAAACGAGGTAGCGCTCGGAAAGGGCGTTAGCGAACGGGGAGTCGATGACGGAGAGATTTTCAGAGTCCATGGGGTTGGACTAGCAGGGCGTCCGCCGTTTCGTCATCCCGGGCATCGCCCTTTTTCATCAATTCGAGCGAAGCGCGGCAATTAACGGGTGGAACCGCCATCCCGCCCGATCATTTTGGCTCCCGAGCGGATGGATGGAGGTCGTCATGCGTTCCGCGTTGCTTTGGCTTATTGGTATTCCGATCCCGCTTATTCTGCTGCTGGCCTACTGTACGGGTCACTTCTGATAGGGCGCTATAGTTGCCCCAATCGTCTGGAGCGGCGACGAAACGCCGCCACCGATTATCCTCGCCAACCCCGCATTCAGCCCCTACGGCAAATTTTCAGTAGGACAATGCTTATGCCGACCTATCGGCTCTACAAGCTGGATGAAGCGGGAAAATTTGCGGCGGGGGAGGGGTTGGACGCTGCTGACGACGACGAGGCCATGAACAAAGCCCGCGCCGCGGGTCATGCCTTTGCCTGCGAGGTCTGGTTGGCGCGCCGCCTGATCGGACGCGTAGTGGCGCCCAGCAACTAACGCCCGGCATTCGGCCCGTTGGTCGGAACAGGCAGCCGACCCCGCTAGTTTTATTCAGCTCACCAAAGGATTGCGCATGGCCAAGGGACAGAAACGCTCGAACAAGGAAGTACGGAAGCCGAAGGCCAACCCGCCGAAGAAGGGCAATGCGTCCGCTCCGTCGATGAAGACACGCGGCCTCGGGCCGAAGGAATAGGCGACCGCCCTATTAATTTCCCGTTTAAGGGCCTAGGAGCGCCAGCTGGCACTTCCAGCACAAGGAGCCGATACATGGCTTCCGAACAGCGGGAATATTACCTTGCCCGCGCCGTCGCGGAGCGCGACGCCGCGGCCAGCGCCCCCAACGCGGCCCTCGCCCGCGTCCATGACGATCTGGCGGCGATGTACGACCGAATGGCCAAGGTTGCGGAGCGGGAACGAGAGCTGGCGGCCGTCGACTGACCGTTCCGCCATTCGCGCGCCATTTTTGCAACCAAAACTACTCACCACCCGTTAGGTCATTGCTGACAGTCGGTATCGACGGTCCCGGGCGCCTCTCCGCGCCTGTTTCCCTCTTTCACGCCTCTTAGCCGCGAGCTCGACCAATTTCGGCCGCCTCGGCAAGGAAGGAACCTCACCATGAAATATTTCGGAACCGTCAAGTCGTTCGACAACGACAAGGGCATCGGTTCGCTCAAGCCCGAAACGGGCGGCGACGACCTCTATTTCGAGCGCAGCGCGATCAAGTTCGGCATGCCAAGCGTACCGACCGTCGGGCAGCGCCTCTCCTATGACAAGGGCCTAGTGGATAGTCAGCCCTGCGCCGTGAACCTGGAAACCATCTAACCCTCGAGCCGGGAGCGCGTTTTCCGGCGAGTTGCGTCACGCGAGAAGGGTCGTGGGTGTCGAATTCGGCGTCCACGGCCCATTCTTCGTCTCCGCCCCAATTGTCTTCCCTAGGGTCGGCTGTTGAGGCCGTCACACCCTGCCCGCCCGCTCGAAAGGTTTCCTCATGAAAATTTCACAACAAGCCGCCTGGCTCAAGCTGGGGATCGATAGCTGGATGCTCGGCTGGCAGGCTGCGCGGGTCATGGGCCTGCGGTCCGCTCGGATTGCGGAAGGAGGTCCGGCAGCGGGCATGGAGGCTTGGCTGATGCTAACCGAAAAGTGGCAGAGCGCGGTCGAGATCCAGTACGACCTTCTCGCGCGCGGGCCGGACGCAAACCCGGCTGCGACCACTCGCCGCACCCTCGCCCGTCTGAAGCGCAAGGTTGCAGCCAACGACCGCCGGCTCCGCTAAGCTCTTCACTATCCACGGAAATATTTTCGCTTTGGACCGGCTTGAGTCGGGTAGATGACTATCCTCAACCGGTTCGCGGGTGTAATGAAAGTTCATCCCGATATCTCGTCCAAGCAAAGTCGGAGATTGAGAGACGCCCGTCGTGCTCCCGCATATACTTCCAAGTGGAACCACAGCCATGTCTGCCGACGATATCGAATATTACCGCGCCCGCGCTGCCCAGGAACGAGAGGCGGCCGCCGATGCGTCGCAGTCGAATGTTGCTGCCATTCACGACGAGCTGGCGCGACTTTACGACGCGCTGGCCGACCAGCCCGAGCTGCGGCTTCAGCTTAAGGTCGCTTGATCGCTCGCTTGCGCTCGGTACGGAAAACTAAATCTGCCAGTTCGCAATCGATTCCCATTCCGGCTCAGCGTCGGTTGCCGTCCGCAACTCCCATCGTGCGCCCTGCGCCAGGCTGATCCCGTTCAATACGTCGGTGGTCCGTTCGCGCACGGTAATGAACGCGCGGCGAATTGCGCAGCTGATTTCGTCCTGGCAGTCGCCGCACGGCGCGTAGAAATTGGCGCTAGCGCAGCTGATCAGCGCGATCGGCCCCTCAATCGACCGCACCACCTCACCAAAGCTGATGTCCTCCGGGCTGCGCGTCAGCCGGTAACCCCCCTTGGGCCCACGGGTGCTGGAGACGATGCCGGCCTTCTTCAGGTCCAGCATGATGAGCTCAAGATATTTGCGCGGGATTCGCTGCGTCTCGGCGATGTGCTGGATCTGCACCGCCTCGCCCCGACCAACCTCGACCAGGTATAATAGGGAACGAAGCGCGTAGCGGGTCTTCTGCGTGATCATGGCAGTACCATCGATAACGTCTCCGGCCTGCGACAAGGCCATTTTTTTCAGCGCCGAAATGATTGGCCGCCTATTGTCTAGTCCAAGAGTAGGGTATATTCATTTTCCTGCCAACCCGTGCCCGCCCTCTCCCCTGTGGCACGGAAAAAGAGGGGCAGGCCGACCGAGCACCCGGCCTGCCCCTTCCCTTCGGTAGAATCAAAGACCAGCTAAGCCACCGCCTCCAGCGGCGATTGTTTGCTCAATTCAACCTGCCGAAGCAGCCACTCCTTGAAGCGCTTGATCTTCGGCACGTTGCGCCGTTCGGGCGCGATGCACAGCCAGTAGCGGAATCCGGCAGTCGCCCTGAGTTCAAACGGCTGGCACAGCCGCCCGTCCTTGATGTCGTTCCGCCAGAAGGCAGGGGTCAGCAGGACGAAGCCCTGCCCGCCCATCGCCGCGTGGCCCTCATCGGCCTGGCTGTCGAGCCTTAGACCAGCCTTGCGCGGCCGGTCGGCACCTTCCACCCCCGCGGCCTCAAACCACTGGTCCCACCAATAATCCTCGGGGCTGATCAGCGGCAAGTTGGGCAAGTCCTTTGGTTCCGGCGGGCGGCCGAGTTGCTCGGTCATTCGCTTCCAGAAGGATGGTGCGCACATCGGCGTGAAGTCGACCTTCATCAGCTCGACCGCAACCAGCCCCTCCCACGGCCGGGCGCTGGCGCGGATCGCCACGTCCGCCTCTCCGACTTTGAGATCGACCAGCTTGTTCGACGTCGCCAATCGCACCGCGAGGTCGGGGTGCTCGACCTGGAAGCTCCCTATCCGCCAAGCCAGCCAGGTATTGGCGAAGGTGAAGGTGGTGGCGACCGTCAGCAACGCCTCATCCTCTTCTCGGTGCTGAGCGAAGGCTGCCTCGATACTGTCAAATGCCTGGGTTAGCTGGGGCAGCAGCCGAAGCCCGAGGCCGGTCAGCTTTGCCCTGCCCTTCTCGCGCACGAAAAGGGCCGCTCCAAGCCGCTCTTCCAATAATTTCACCTGATAGGAAACGGCCGCTTGGGTCATTCCCAACTCATTGGCTGCGGCGGTAAAATTCTCATGGCGCGCCGCGGCCTCGAAGACGCGGACGGCAGCTAGTGGAGGAAGTTTTCTCATCAGCCGAGCTTATAAGGCCTGCTTATCAAGCCCGTCCAGCCTTTCATTGGGATGAACGGGTCGCCTTCGCTAAATAGCAGTCAAGCGCCGGATGGGCCCCTCTCCCCACCCCGCCCGTCCGGCGCAAACTATGGAGGCAATGATGCGCGACGAAATTTTCGACCGTGATTATCAGGCCGGGCGGGATGCCCTTCACGACGGCATCGACCGGCTGATTTCGGGTATCGGACGGACCCTCAAGGTCCTGCATTCGATCCAGTTCAGTGCGCCTTGGCGCGAAGAAGAGCGCCGTTCGGGCGCGGCCTGAAACGGCCGCCGCCCAACATAGGAGACTTACCGTGAAGCATGAACCCATCGCGCGCCCGTCGGCTCGGAGCCAGGATTCGCTGGCAAGCGACTTCGGGCTCATCTTCGAAGCGATTGCGGATGCATTCCGCGCCATGTCATCGCGATCGCGGCTGGAAAGCCGCTGGTCGAAGATGCGTGCCTGCAGAGGCGGATGCTGACAATGATTGCAAGGCGTTGGCATGGCCGGGTGCCTGGTGAAAAGGCGGCCGAATATCTGCGACTGATGGCAGACGTCGGTCTTCCCGACTACCGATCGACCCGCGGCAATCGGGGCGCATGGTGCCTCTTCCGCCGCGACAATGGGGTCGTCCACGTCGAAATGTTCACCCTGTGGGATGATCTCTCGGCGATCCGGCGCTTCGCCGGGGACGATCTCGCCAAGGCCAAATATTATGATTTTGACCCGGATTTCCTGGTCGAGATGGAACCGGAGGTCGTCCATTTCGAAGTCATCGAGGGCTGAAGCCTTCGGTCAATTGCTTTAGAGGGGGCGGCTCGCCTATAGCCGCCCCCTCTTTCTTGTTCGCCGGAGTCACGCACGCCCATGTCCCGCCGCCGCCAGATTTACGAAGGCAAGGCCAAGATCCTGTACGAGGGGCCGGAGCCCGGCACGATCATCCAATATTTCAAGGATGATGCGACCGCCTTTAACGCGCAGAAGCGCGGCACGATCAGTGGCAAGGGCGTCCTCAACAATCGCATCAGCGAGCATATCTTCACCTCGCTGGCGACCATCGGCGTCCCCACTCATTTCATCCGCCGCCTCAACATGCGCGAGCAGCTGGTCCGCCAGGTCGAGATCGTCCCGATCGAGGTAGTGGTCCGCAATGTCGCGGCCGGCTCGCTGTCGAAGCGGCTCGGGATCGAGGAAGGCACTCAGCTGCCCCGCACGATCATCGAGTATTATTACAAAGACGATGCCCTGGGTGATCCGATGATTGCCGACGAGCATATTGCCTGCTTCGGCTGGGCCAGTCAGGAAGAGATGAACGACATCGCCGACATGGCGATCCGCATCAACGACTTCATGTGCGGCTTGTTCGCGGCGATCGGCATCCGCCTCATCGACTTTAAGCTGGAATTCGGCCGCCTCTATGACGGCGACTATAGCCGGATCATCCTGGCCGACGAGATTTCGCCCGACGGCTGCCGCCTGTGGGACATGAAGACCAACGAGAAGCTGGACAAGGACCGCTTCCGCCAGAGCCTGGGCGGCGAAGCCGAGGCCTATCAGGAAGTGGCTCGCCGGTTGGGTCTTCTGCCCGAAGACAGTGAGGAAAGCTCGGTCCTCGACCTCGACAGCCACCGCAAGAAGCGGGGCCGCTAGCGAACGTGTCACTCTCGCGCGTTCGCGTCGTCACCCTGAACGCGGCGCTCGGACCTCTCGACTACCGCGTACCCGACGGACTGAGCGTCGAGCCCGGCAGTGTCGTCGTG
>DASTVY010000056.1:0-6192 GCA_035758865.1 Sphingomicrobium sp.
CGGCCGACGCGGCGGCGGACTTGATGAACACCTCGATCGGAAGCGAGGCTTCCGCCATGCGGTCGATCATCAGCTTGCGGCCGCGCGCCCAGGTGGTGAGCAGGGTGAAGGCGATCGCGCCGATCAGCAGCGGGAACCAGCCACCCTGCGGCACCTTCAGCAGGTTGGCGCCGAAGTAGAGGATGTCGATGGTGAAGAATACCACCAGCAGCGGGATCGCCTTCCACGACGGCCACTTCCACAAGGTAATCAGCACCACCGCGATCAGCAGACCGTCGATCAGCATGGCGCCGGTGACGGCGATTCCATAGGCGGCGGCCAGGTTGGATGACGAGCCGAACATCAGGACCAGCATGATGACCATGATCATCAGCGCCCAATTGACGACCGGGATGTAGATCTGGCCGGCGGCATGCTCGCTGGTGTGGGTGATCCTGAGGCGCGGTATGAAGCCTAGCTGGATTGCCTGCTGGGTGACCGAGAAGGCGCCTGAAATGACCGCCTGGCTGGCGATGATCGTCGCCATGGTTGCAAGGATGACCAGCGGCAGTCGGAAGGTTTCGGGAGCGAGGAAGAAGAAGGGGTTCTTGACGGTTTGCAGCGCTTCCGCGGGCGTTTGCGAAAGCAGCAGGGCGCCCTGCCCCATATAGTTGAGCAGCAGCGCCGGCATGACGAAATAAAGCCAGCTGAACTTGATTGGGCGGCGGCCGAAGTGACCCATGTCCGCATAAAGCGCTTCCGCGCCCGTCACCGACAGGACCACGCTACCCATGGCAATAAAGGCGGGCAGCGGCTCAGCCAGGTAGAATTGCAGGGCGTTAAGCGGATTGAACATCTCGAAGAACACCTGGGGGTGCTTGAAGATGTGCATGCCCCCGAGCATCGCGATGGTCAGGAAATAGATCAGCATGATCGGACCGAACAGCAGGCCCACTCGAGCCGTGCCGTGGGACTGGATTGCGAACAAGCCAACCAGGATGCCGATCGCGGTCGGAACGACATAGGGCTGGAAGCCGGCCTGGACCGTGGTGAGACCCTCGACCGCCGACAGGACGGAAATGGCCGGGGTGATCATGCTGTCGCCGTAGAATAGCGCCGTGGCAAAGACGCCCAGCATGACAATGCCGATCGTCCATTTCTTCTTTTCGCCTTCGGCCGCCGAGCGGTTGATCAACGCCAGCAGGGCAAGGCTGCCGCCCTCCCCTTTATTGTCGGCGCGCATGATGATCGTGACATATTTCAAAGCCACGATGATCAGCATCGACCAGAAGATCAGGCTGAGCACGCCATAGATGTGCAGGGCGTCGGGCCGCAGCGTGTGGTGCCCGGCAAAAGTTTCGCGGAACGCGTAGATTGGCGAGGTACCGATATCGCCGAACACGATACCGACCGCGCCGACCATCAGCTTGGCCAGCGAGCCCCGCGCATGCCCATGTGATTGTTCGCCGGTTGCGGTCTCTGCAGTTCCGGCGGCGGATGTATCCATACCCAATCAATTCCTCACGACGCCGAGCGGCGCGGCGGGCCGCCTTAGACCTTGATCGTTTCAGGCTCAACCAGCCTGACGCGTTAATCAAGGCTTCACACCATATGCACCAGCAAAAAGGCGCTGCAATCGCGCCAAGCCGCCGCTATAGGGCCGCAACTTTCCCAATTTGGAGCAAACTCATCATGCGCGTCGGAGTGCCGAAAGAAATCAAGGTTCATGAATATCGCGTCGGCCTGACTCCGGCCTCTGTGGCCGAGCTCGTCGCCCATGGACATGAGGTGTTCGTCGAGACCAAAGCGGGATCGGGCATTGACTGCCCTGACCGCGCCTTTGAAAAAGCCGGCGCGACCATCCTGCCCACCGCGGCCGAGGTCTTTGCCAAGAGCGACATGATCGTAAAGGTGAAAGAGCCGCAGGCGCAGGAAATCGCAATGCTGGAGCCGCGGCATTTGTTGTTCACCTATCTCCACCTGGCGGCCGATAAGCCACAGGCAGAAGGCCTGATGAAGTCGGGCGCTACCTGCATCGCCTACGAAACGGTGACGTCGCGCACGGGCGCGCTGCCGCTGCTGAAGCCGATGAGCGAAGTCGCGGGCCGCATGTCGATCCAGGTCGGAGCCCACTATCTGGAGAAAGAGCCCGGCGGTCGCGGCGTACTGCTCGGCGGCGTCCCTGGCGTTGCACCGGCGAAGGTCGCCATCCTCGGCGGCGGCGTTGCCGGCGTGAATGCGGCGCAAATGGCGGTCGGAATGCGTGCCGACGTCACCATCTACGACATCAGCAACGAGCGCCTGGCCGAGCTCGACATGTTCTTCGGCTCGCAGATCAAGACCGCCTATGCGTCGCGCGACGCAATCGCACGCGCGGTCGATGAGGCGGAGCTGGTGATCGGCGCGGTGCTGGTGCCGGGCGCTGCGGCGCCGAAGTTGGTTACGCGCGACATGCTAAAGACGATGAAGCGCGGCTCGGTTCTGGTCGACATTGCGATCGACCAGGGTGGCTGCTTCGAAACCAGCCATGCGACGACCCATTCCGACCCGGTCTATGAAGTCGACGGGGTGATTCACTATTGCGTCGCCAACATGCCGGGCGCGGTCGCGCGGACTTCGGCGTTCGCGCTCAACAATGCCACCCTGCCCTTCGCGCTCAAGCTGGCGAACCTCGGCGCGGAAGCCGCGATGGCCGAGGACCCGCACCTCGCCAACGGCCTCAACGTGTCGGGCGGCAAGATCCGCCACCAGGCCGTCGCCGAAGCGCTGGACCTGCCTTACGAGCCGGCCTGAGGCCTGTTGGGGGGCGGCGGTGCCGCCCCTCCGGTCATCAGCAGCAGACCATCCTCGATCATCGGGCGCCAGCTGGCGTTTGCCGGAGCGTTGGCAAGAATTTCCTGCCAAAGCCGAACGGCCTCCTGGGGGTTGCCCGAACGGGCCTCGGCGAGTCCGAGGAAGAAAGGTGGCGCCGGATAACCCGGCGCCAGTTCGGACGCCCGTTCGAACGCCAGGCGGCCGGCGGGCGTAAGCGTGCGCGCATGGTCGGTGAGCGCGTTGCCGAGACCGATCCAAAGCTTGTAATCGGCTGGGTGCCGGGCGACCTGAACCTCGAGCAGCTTGGCAGCATCGAAGGTGTTGCCGCGCGAGGCCAGCGCATCGGCCATGTTTAGCCAATTGTCCGCATAGTCGAACTGACCGGTCATCGCGTGGCGAGCGCCGGTCAGTGGTATTGGTGGAGTCCGAGCGGCAGCGACTCGTGGCTGGCCTTGGAGGCCCGGACTTCCCTGAAGGGCATAGCCCGCCGAGCCGAAGGCAAGCGCGGCCCCGGCCAGGGTCAGCATCGAACCGCGCAGCTTCATGACCCACAACAAGCCGATGGCAGCAGCGACGAGCAGGGCCAGCGGAACATATGCGGTCATCCGCGCCTCCTCACCAACCGCTTGCGGAGCAGCCATGCTCCGGCCAGCAGCAGAAGTAAGGGCGCAGCCCAAAGCGGCCAGGTTACCGGCTCGACTGGTGGCCGGTAACTGACCCAATTGCCGTAGCGCTGGATCAGCCAGTTGCGGACCTGCTCGGGCTGTTCACCCGCCGCGATCCGCTGTCGGACCATTGCACGCATGTCGCCGGCCAGCTCCGCATCGCTGTCGGCGATCGACTGGCCCTGGCAGACAAGGCAGCGAAGTTCCTCCATCAGCGCCGTGGCCTGAGCTTCCTGACGCGCATCCGGCAATTGTTCATTGGCCCAGCGCGCGGCCGGCAAATCGCTGTCGGCCAAAGCCTGTGCGGAAAGCATCACCGCCAAAATGGCAACTAACCGCTTCACTTGGCCGCCTCCCACTGACGGAGCAGTTCCGGCACGTCGTTCGGTTCGATCGGGCCCATATGCTGGTAGCGGATGATCCCGCGCCCATCGACGATGAAGCTTTCGGGCACACCCGAGGAACCAAGCGCCAGCTGGACCCGGCTTTCCGGATCGGCCCCGATACGAGCGAATGGATCGCCGTATCGGGCGAGGAATGCGGCGACATCTTGTGGGCGGTCGCGCACCGCAACCGCATCGATGGCAACGCCCTTCCGCTTCAATTCCGTCAGCAACGGCGCCTCGGCGATGCAGGGCACGCACCAGCTGGCGAAGACGTTGATCATGTGCGGCTCGCCCTTGGCCAGGTCGGCGGAGCCCAGCCCCGGCCTGCCAGGTAAGGCCGGGGCGAGTGCGAAAGCGGGGACCGGCTGCCCGACCAACTGCGACCTGATTTCTTCTTCGGCCGGCTTGCTGAGGCGCCAGGCCACCGCGATCACGAAAGCGGCCAGCACCAGCAATGGCAGGAAGCGAAGCATGCGGCTCACAGAAAGGCCTCCTCGCCGCGGATCCGCTGTCGCCGCTCGCGGACCATGCGCCCCAGCAAGGCAAGCGCGCCACCGAATGCGATCAGTGCGCCGCCAAGCCAGATCAGCGTCACGAACGGTTTCCACCACAGCCGCAGCTGCCACCGGCCCTGCTCGTCGCGCTCCCCAAGAACGACGTAAAGCTGGCCGTTCCAGCTGGTTTCGATCGCCGCTTCGTTGGTGGTCGTCGGCGGCGATGGGAAATAGCGGCTTTGCGGGTTGAGCACGACAGCGCCTGCGCCCTTGGACGCGCGCAACTCGGCCTCAAGAGCCGTCCAGTTCGGTCCGGCGACCGGCATCACCTGGCGAAACTCGACCAGCCATGGACCGACCTCAATGGTTTCACCGGGCCGAGCGGCCGCCAGTCTCTCCTTGGTGAACGCGCTGTCGGAAGCCATGCCGAGAATTGCGACCGCGACCCCCAGATGAGCAATCGCCATTCCCCAGACGGCTAGCGGAGTCCGCTTCAATGAGCGGCCAAACAGGGGCATCAGGCTTGCGGGCAGGAGGCCTGCGCCAATCGCCAGCCCCAGACGCGACAGCAGGCCGATGTCGGGCGTCAGGATAAAGCTTGCGGCCAGTACGGCCACGACCACGATCGCTCCCGGCGCCAGCCTCGGCAGGATCGGGGTCGAATCGCGCCGCCAGCGGAGCTGAGGCGCGATCATCATCAGCGCCGCCAGGATCAGCGCAAGCGGACTGGCGACGCTGTTAAAATAAGGCGGCCCGACCGACAATTTCTCGCCGGACACCGCCTCTGCGATTAGCGGATAGAGCGTTCCGACGAAGACAATGCCGAGGACGACCGACAGGATCAAATTGTTGGCGACCAACCCGCCTTCCCTGCTCACCAGTTCGAACGGCGCGCCTTCCTTCACATGGGCGACGCGCATGGCGAAGAGGGTCAGCGCGCCGCCGATATAGATGGCAAGCAAGGCGAGAATGAACGTGCCGCGCGTCGGATCGACGGCAAAGGCATGGACCGATGTCAGGATCCCGGAGCGCACCAGGAAGGTGCCGACCATCGACATTGAAAAGGCGACCAGCGCCAGCATCATCGTCCAGGCACGAAGACCTCCGCGGGCGGCAAGTACGTTGACGCTGTGGAGCAATGCGGTTGCGGCAAGCCAGGGCATCAGCGAGGCATTCTCGACCGGATCCCAGAACCACCAGCCGCCCCAGCCAAGCTCATAATAGGCCCAGTAGCTGCCGGCAGTGATGCCGAGGGTCAGCAAGATCCAGGCGGCGAGAACCCAGGGCCGCATTGCCCTTGCGATTGCAGGCCCGACATTGCCGCGGATGAGCCCCCCAACGGCCAGGCTGAACGCGACCGACAGGCCGACATAGCCGAGGTAGAGCGTCGGCGGGTGGAAGGCGAGGCCCGGGTCCTGGAGCAACGGGTTCAGGCCGCGGCCGTCGATCGGAGCCGGGTCGAGCCGCTCGAAGGGGTTGGAAGCGAACAGCAGGAAGGCGAAAAAGCCCAGTGCCAGCGCGGCTTGCGCACCCAGCGCCGCTCCCAAGGTACGCTCGTCGAGGCGGCGTTCGAACAAGGCCACAACCGCGCCGGCCAAGGCCAGGACCGAGACCCACAACAGCATCGAACCTTCGTGGTTTCCCCATGCGCCGGCGAATTTATACAGCCAAGGCTTCTCGCTGTGGCTGTTTTCGGCGACCAGCAGCACACTCATATCGCTGTCCAAGAATGCCGAAATCAACGCACCGAAGGCGAACAGCGTCAGGAGCCCCTGGGCCAGAGCCACACTCCTGACGGTTCGGATCGAACGTCCTTCTTGTCCGCCCAGCCCAAAGGCCAGCGTCAGCTGCAGC
>DASTVY010000103.1:0-9023 GCA_035758865.1 Sphingomicrobium sp.
TTCGTGGTGGCGAAGATCTCCGGTTCGGCCTCGGCCGACAGGCGGATCATCTTGGCGTAGCAGCCGCCTTCGAAGTTGAAGACGGCCGTGTCCGACCAGCCATGCTCATCGTCGCCGATCAGCGTGCGGTTGGGATCGGCCGACAGGGTCGTCTTGCCGGTGCCTGAAAGGCCGAAGAAGATCGCCGTGTCACCCTTGGGACCTATATTGGCGGAGCAATGCATCGGCATGATGCCCTTGGGTGGAAGGAGGTAGTTCAGAAGGCCGAACACCGACTTCTTCATTTCGCCTGCATAAGCGGTACCGCCGATCAGGATCAGCTTCTTCTCAAGGTTGACGGCGATGACGGTCTCGCTGCGGCAGCCGTGACGCTCCGGATCCGCGCGGAAACTCGGCAGGTCGATGATCGTATATTCGGGCATGAAGCCCGGCAGGTCTTCCACCTCCGGCCGCACCAACAAGGTGCGGATGAACAGATTGTGCCAGGCGAGCTCATTGATCACGCGAACCTTGACGCGGTGCTCAGGCTGCGAGCCGCCGTAAAGGTCGGACACGAACAGCGTTTCCTTGCCTTTCAGCGCCTCGAGGAAATCGGCATAGAGCCGGTCGAATGCGTCGGCATCCATCGGCCGGTTGGACTTGCCCCACCAAACATTATTCTCGCTGGTGTCGTTGCGAACCACGAACCGATCCTGCGCCGAACGGCCGGTGTGCTTGCCCGTCTTGACGACCAGCGGCCCGTCCTTGGCGAGCTGCCCCTCACCCCTCGAAACGGCGTGCTCGACCAGTGGCGCCGTCGACAGGTTCCAATGGACGGCCGCCTTGGTTTCAATGCCCTGGGCGTCCAGCCGGTGCGCGGGGGTGCGCTCACTCACGTCAAGATTCTCCCTGAAATATCAATGGCGACGCCACCATTTGAACGCCGCCGCATGCGTCTGCGAGGCGGCCTATACATAGCGGGCGGCTTTGGGTCAAAGCCGCTCGGCTTGCCCTTGTTTCGGCAAGGCGCGCTGGCTATCCCACGGCGAGTGCTTAAGGAGCCGGAATGAGCCATGTAATCGCGCTCGTCGATGACGATCGCAACATCCTGACATCGGTGTCGATTGCCCTGCAGGCGGAAGGATTCCTGACCCGCGTCTACACGGACGGCCAGGCGGCGCTGAAAGCATTCGCGGACAATCCGCCGGATCTTGGCGTTTTCGATATCAAGATGCCGCAGATGGATGGAATGGAGCTGCTTCGGCGTGTCCGCGAAATCGGCGGACAGACTGGTACTATGCCGGTCATCTTCCTGACGTCGAAAGATGACGAGCTGGACGAGGCGCTGGGCCTGGCGATGGGGGCCGATGATTATATCTCCAAACCGTTCTCACAGCGCTTGCTGATTGCGCGAATTCGGGCGCTGTTGCGCCGCCAGGACCTTGCGAGAGGGACCATCACCTCCGGTTCGGATTCAGCCATCGATGAGCCACCGCAGATTGAGCGCGGTCGGCTGGTCATGGATCCGGCGCGCCACAAGGTGCATTGGGACGGAAGGGACGTCACTCTCACGGTCACCGAGTTTCTGATCCTGGAGGCGCTTGCCCAGCGCCCGGGGGTCGTCAAATCCCGCAACCAGCTACTTGATGTGGCCTATCAGGACGATGTTTATGTCGACGACCGTACCATCGACAGCCACATCAAGCGCATCCGCCGCAAGTTCCGAGCAGTCGACTCGGACTTCGACGCAATCGAGACCCTCTATGGCGTCGGATATCGATTCGGCGAGGAATGAGGATGCCGATCTCGCCCTGACCTGGTCGGGGCGATGGACGCTTGCGCACCGCATTCTTGCGGTGAACGCGCTGACGCTGGTCCTGGTCCTGCTCGCCATCTTCTATCTCGATAGCTACCGCAATCGCCTGGAAAAGGAGCGTGTGCAGAAGGTCGAATCCGAAGCGACGATGGCGGCGACGGCATTACAGGCGGTTCGGCCCGAAGCCCGAGAAGAACTGCTCGCCAATCTTTCGAGGCAGAATGAAAGCCGCATCCGATTCTACGGTGCGGACGGGCAACTGGAACTGGATAGCTGGCGGTTGACCGGCCCGACCTACCGACTGCGCGATCCGACCACGCAAAAGTGGACAAAAGACTTCGCTCGAGCGCTGGATCGTGGCTTTAACGCCATTGTCGGCGAGGAGCCGGACGAGGACTTTGTCGAGCCACGAACCGACCGTGCTCAATCCTGGTCCGAAGTCCTAGCGTCACGGCAGTCCGGTGAAACTGAGACCAAGATCCGACAGGCGCCGGAATTGACCCCGGTTTTCTCTGCGGCCGCGCCAGTCGCCGGCGGATCCACGCTTTTGGTCACCGACAATGATCGTGCCTTTACCAGAACTGTCCGAAAACAACGCGGATCGCTGCTGATTGCGCTTGCGGTTGTCGCCGGGCTTTCGGTGCTTCTGTCGCTCTTCCTAGCCAGAACCATCGTTCGTCCATTGCGCCGGATTGCGCTTGCGGCGCACCGCGTACGGTTAGGTCGAGCGCGCGAAGTGCATGTCCCGCGCCTACCTTCACGGACTGACGAGATCGGCCTTCTTGCTCGATCGATCAGCGACATGAGCCAATCCCTGAGGCAGCGGATTGACAATATCGAGGCTTTTGCCGCCGATGTGACCCATGAGCTGAAGAACCCGTTGGCTTCGTTGCGTTCGGCGGTCGATGGACTGGAACGGATCGAAGATCCCGGTCTTCGCAAGCAGCTGATCGACGTCGTTCGCCAGGATATCGTTCGGCTCGATCGGCTGATCAGCGACGTTGGCGAGGCCGCGAGGACCGATGCGGAACTTGCCCGAGCCCGGTTCGAACCGGTCGACCTTGGCGCCCTGATCGGGCAGCTGGTCTCGTCGTGGGAAACGCGACGCGAGACCGGCAACGTCCGTATCGCCTTTGCCCGCCCCCGGCGTGCCAGCGCGATCGTCATGGGAGAGCCGGGACGGCTGGCACGGGCAATCGACAATATCATCGACAACGCGATCAGCTTTTCACCGCCGGGCGGACTGGTCGAAGTTGCGGCGACGCATGTCGAAGACGAGATCCGAATCCGGATCGACGACGAAGGCCCTGGTGTACCGCCCGAGCTGCGAGAGGCGATTTTTAACCGCTTCCATTCAGTACGGCCGGAGGCTGAAAGCTTCGGCCGGCATTCCGGTTTGGGCTTGGCGATTGCCCGCGCGATCGTTGAAGGCCATGATGGGGAGATTGATGTGACCGACCGCGACGATGCTCCATCTGGTGCCCGTTTCACCATCATTTTGAAAGCAGCCGACCGGGCATGAACGCCGCTCGCCTCAGCTCTGAGAATCTTCACGCCTCGACTGTCGCTTGCGATGGTCGGGCGGTGCTGATCTCAGGGCCGTCCGGGTCTGGAAAATCAGACCTTGCGCTCCGCCTGCTCGACCGCGGCTTCACGCTGGTCAGCGATGACCGCACAATCATCCGTAAGGAAGGCGAACGGTTGATCGCTTCAGCGCCCGAAACCATCAAGGGGAAGCTGGAAGTGCGCGGCGTCGGCATCGTCGACGTGGAAGCGGTCGCCGACGTACCGATTGCACTGGTCGTCGAGCTGACCTGCGACATCCAACGAATGCCCGACGACAGCCGCGAACGGCTGATCCTTGGCGCCGGCATTCCGCTCGTCAATGTCGATGCCATGACCGCTTCCGCGCCATCCAAGGTAGCAATGGCACTGGACCGCCTTGGACTGAAGTTCTGAAAATGGGATCGCGTCCCGGCACCCTGCCCCGTCTCCTGTTGGTGACCGGCATGTCCGGCGCCGGCAAGTCGACCGTACTCAACGCACTGGAGGACATGGGCTGGGACTGTGTGGACAATCTTCCGACCCCGCTGCTCAAGGAGTTTGTCCACGGAGAGCGCGGGGCAAAGCACGATATCCCGATCGCGATCGGCATGGACGTCCGGAGCAGGGGCTTTGATCCGCAGACCCTGCCCAGCCTCCTCCATTCGATCGAAGGAGTCACTCCGGAGATCCTCTATCTCGACTGTGCGGGCTCAGAGCTCATCCGCCGCTATGACGAAACCCGGCGACGCCACCCGCTTGCTCCTGACCGGCCAGCCGAAGACGGAATCGCCAAAGAACGTACCGCGACAGCCGCACTCCGCGAAATCGCCGACACACTGATCGACACCACAGACCTCACGCCTGCGGAGCTGCGCGAGGAACTGCGATACCGTTATCGCAGCGACATCGATCAGCCGGTCATAACGCTGGTCTCGTTCGGATTCGCACGGGGTATTTCCCGAACCGCGGACCTGGTGTTCGACATGCGCTTCGCCGACAATCCGCATTGGATCGACGAATTGCGTCCGCTGACCGGCGAGGACGAAGCTGTTCGGGACTATTGTGCCAGCGACGTCGCCTGGTCGCCGACGATGGACCAAATTGAATCGCTGTTAATCACCCTCATTCCCCGCTATTGGGCCGCCGGCAAAAGCTATCTGACGGTGGCATTCGGCTGCACGGGAGGGCGTCACCGGTCGGTGGCTGCGGCAGTCGAAATGGCGAAGCGGTTGCGCGGCGGGGGATTTTCCCCGAATGTCCGCCACCGTGACCTCGCCAAGCCGCCGAGCGATGCAGTTGAGGACACACCCGCGGAGAAGCCATCGGGCGATTCAGGGGCGCGGGCAGGTAATGATGCGGGTGAGTAAATGATCGGACTAGTGTTGGTGACTCACGGCCGGTTGGCGGCCGAGTTCATCACAGCCATGGAACATGTTGTCGGTCCCCAGCAGGCGATCGAGGGCATTTGCATCGACGCGGACGACGACATGGAAATGCGTCGCAAGGAGATCGCCGACTCGATCCAGCGTTGCGATCAGGGCGATGGAGTCATCATCCTGACGGACTTGTTCGGCGGCACTCCGTCAAATCTCGCCATCAGCCTGATGAAGAGCGAGAATGTCGAGGTCATCGCTGGGGTGAACCTACCGATGCTGATCCGGCTGGAAGGCGCCCGCAAGGCGATGAGCGTTCGCGCGGCTGTTGCAGCTGCCAGGGAGGCCGGCCGCAAATATATTTCGGTCGCTTCCGAGATCCTCGGCGAGGCCGCTGCTTGAACGCCATTTCGCGAACCATCGAAATCACCAACAAGCGCGGGCTCCACGCAAGGGCCAGCGCGAAATTCGTCAATGTCGCGTCCGGGCTAACCGCCAAGATCGAAGTCGAAAAGGACGGCAACAAAGTCGTCGGCACGTCGATCATGGGTCTGATGATGCTCGGTGCAGCGATGGGCGATTCCATCACCATCTATTGCGAGGGTGACGGTTGCGACGATGCGATGGCCGAACTCGCGGCCCTCGTGGAAGGGCGCTTCGGCGAGGAGTGATGCCTCGCCAGATCACCTCTTTCTCCAACGAAACGGTGAAGCGGCTTCGCGGCCTGCGCGACAAGAAGATTCGCCGGTCGGAAGGCCTTTTCCTGGCTGAGGGGCTTCGGATCCTCACCGAGGCCCGGGACAGCGGCAAATTGCCGGAGATCATCGCCTACGCGCCGGCCGGCGGAGTCCACCCGCTGGCAGCCGAGATCATCGCTGCAGCGGAAACCCAAGGAGCAGACGTCATCGAGACGACGCCCGAAATACTGGCGAAGATGTCGGGCAAGGATAATCCGCAGGCGATCCTTGGCGCCTACCGCCAGCCCGACACGTCGCTGGCCACGATCGACCGCGCGGCATCTCCCCTGTGGATCGTAGCCCAGGCCCTGCGCGACCCCGGCAATATCGGGACGATCCTCAGGACTGGGGACGCGACGGCGGCCGGCGGGCTGATCCTGATCGACGACAGCGCCGACCCCTATTCGGTTGAGGCGGTTCGTGCTTCGATGGGAGCCATTTTCACGCAGGCGGTCGCGGTCTCGCGCTGGGAAGAGTTTGTACCTTGGCTCCGGTCGGGCCCGGGCCAGCTGGTCGGGACCAGCCTCAAGACCGACAAGGATTATCTCGATCCTGCCTATGAGCAGCCCTGCTTCCTTCTGATCGGCAACGAGAGCCAGGGCCTGCCGGAATCCTACGAGGCCGAATGCGACCTGCTGGTCAAAATGCCGATGCTGGGCCGGGCCGACAGCCTCAACGCAGCGGTCGCCGCGGCGGTGATGGCCTTTCAGGTTAGAGCAAGCTGGCGGAACGGATAATGAGGCGGGAGGTTTGTTCCGCCATGAAAACAATCGCCACTGTACCGCTTCTCGCCCTCGCCCTGACGGCCTGCGATCCTTATTACGGGACCGGCTATCCGCAGCCCTATCCGCAAGGTGGCCAAGGCTATCCGCCGGAGCAGGGTTATCCGCCGCAGCAGAGCTACCCGCCCTATCCCGACCAGGGCTATCCGCAGCCCTATCCGCCGCAAGGCTATCCGCCCCAGCAAGGCTATCCGCAGGGAGGGCCGCCGATGCCGCCGGGCGGACCGGTCTATCCGGGGCCGGGACAGCCGACCTATCCGCCGCAGGGTTATCCCTCGACGCAGGGTAATTATCGGGCGATCGGAACCGAGCCATTCTGGGACCTGGAGATCGGGCGCGACCTGGTGTTCACCGACCGTGGCAACAACGTCAGCGTCACCCAGCGCACCCCGTCACCGATTAACGGCACGGCCGGCGAAATTTACCGGACGCCGCGGCTTGAGGTGAACATCGTCCACAGCCAGTGCAGCGACGGAATGAGCGACCGGACCTACCCGGACACGGTACAGGTCTATGTCGACGGACGGCTTTATCGCGGCTGCGGCGCCCAGAGCAGCTTCTACAGCCAGGTTGGTGAAGGGGGTTATTCCAACCAGCCTGGGCCCGGTGCGCCCGTCATAAACCTCAGCAACACCAATTGGAGGGTCGTGTCGATCAACGGGACTCGGACTCCGGCAAGCAACTTCTACATCAATTTCATGCCGGACAGGATTGGCGCCAAGTTCGGCTGCAACTCGCTGGGCGCGGGATACAGCCAGACCGGCAATGTGCTGAAGGTCGGCGCGATCATGGCCACCCGGATGGCCTGCCCGGACATGAGCTTCGAAACGCAGGGCTCGGCGATCCTGATGCAGCCGGTGACGATCAGTGGCTATGGCAGCCAGCTGACGCTCAGCAGCCGGTCAGGAACCATCGATCTGGTCCAGGCACAGTAAAGGCCCCCTAACTTCACTATTTTCATGGAGGCAGGCGCCATTATTGTGAAGTTAGCGGGAGGACGGCCCAAGCCTATTTGCAGGACGAACGTGTCAAGGAGCCGGCGCGGACGCTCGCAAATGCATTCCTACATTGCCAGCGGGAAGTTCAGGCCGCGTCGTCCTCGTTGACCGCGGACTTCGGAGCGGCAAGCTTGGTCATCGGGCGCGGCGCAGCCTCGACCATCGGCGGTTCGGGCAATTCCTTGGCGCTGCCGGCGCCCAGCGCCTCGAATCGCCGAGCCTGGGTAAACACCTGGCTTTCGAAGCTTCCGACCATCTGGTTGTAGGCGGCATTGGCGGTGGCGAGGTTCTTGCCGACGCGCTCCATATGCTGCGCCATGGTCGCAAGGCGCGAATGCAACTCCTTACCCAGGCTGGCGATCTCGTCGGCTGCCTCGTTCAATTTCTCTTGCCTCCAAACGCTGGCGACGGTGCGCGCTATGGCGACCAGGTTGGTCGGCGTCGCGAGCAGCACCCGCCGCTCGAACGCCCATTCCCAAAGCCCGTCGTCTTGCTCCAGCGCGGCGGTCAGGAAATGCTCGCCCGGAATGTACATGACGACATAATCAGCGGCATCGCCGAACTGGGCCCAATAGGCTTTCGAGCCGAGTTGCTGGGCATGGTTGCGGATCGATGCGACATGGGCGCGCAGGTGCGCCGTGCGCCGCTCGTCATCGACTTCTTCCGATGCGTCGAGATAGGCGTTCAGTGAGCATTTGGCGTCGATCACCAGCTTCCGCGCACCCGGCAAGTTGACGATCACGTCCGGACGAAGCCGGCCGTCTTCAGTTTCTACAGACACTTCGGTGCTGAAATCGGCGTGGGCGCTAAGTCCCGCCTGCTCGAGCACGTTGCGCAGGCTATGTTCGCCCCATCGGCCGCGCGCCTTGGGCGAGGAGCGCAGTGCATTGACCAGGTTGCGTGTCTCATCGCGGACCTGCCCCTGCCCCGCCCGGACCAATTCGACCGCTTCCCGAAGCCCGGCATAGTGGTCGACGCGCTCTTTTTCGACGCGCTGCAGACCTTCCTCATAGCGCTTGAGCGTCGCCTCGACCGGCTGCAGCAACGACTGGAGCTTGGTCTGGGTCGCCTTGTCCGCCTCCGTGAAACGCTCCCCCGCCTTGGCGAGGAAGTCCTTGTGCGCCTTTTCCAATAGCTGATCGCCAATTTCGCGGAACTGGGTCACCAGCGCGTCGCGATTGGCCGCAAGGTCCTTCATTCGTTGGTCGAAATGCTCGGCCTCGGCGCGGAGTCGTGCCAGCTCGGCGGTTAGCGGGCCGATCTCGGCACGGGCCGAATCCCGTTCGGCAACCACGCCGTCGAGCTGCATTCGAAGCGATTCAGCAGTCGCCTTGCCTTGTTCGCCGCCGCGTGAGCCAAGAAGCCAGCCGATCAGGCCGCCAATGACCAATGCAATCAACGCAATCACGATCAGGCCAGCGTCCATCGACCCCTCCAAAATGCGCAGAACGAAATGAGAACATAGGCGGGTTTGCCGATGTGCTCAAGTGTCTGAATCGGGTGGCAATCGATGTCGCCTGCGTTCTGCTTACCACCACCCCAAGATCAAAAGCCAAGACAGAATATATAGTAAATATCAGCAATATAGATTAGCTTCCTGATCGCGGATCGAGTCGGACGATTGACGGACTCTTGCCCGCCCACTCCGCCTACTCGCCAGAGCTCGACCACCGTTCACCGCAACCTTCAGGTTGGGGGCTTCGATGGCTTTTTCTCTTCTGCGGCGTGAGTTGCTGGTCGTTGCGACCGCTTTGCCCGTGCTCGGATGTACCCTCGATAAAGAGGGGAAGGGC
>DASTVY010000124.1:0-2985 GCA_035758865.1 Sphingomicrobium sp.
TTTCGGCCTGGTCAAAGAGTCCGAAGAGGAAGGCAACTAGTGGTTCACCCGATCCTGCGGGCAAGTGATTTAGGCCGCTTTGGGGAGGAAAGCGGACATTGGCCGCTAATTTTTCCGAATACTCGACGTCGATCAGGTTCCCTATCTATTCCAATGGCCGCGCGTATACTAGGTTCGCTACCAGTCGATATCGACGGTCTAAGCGCAACATGCGCTTCTCGCCTCCCTACCGCCTCCTAGCCTCGGCAGCCCAATCAAGGTCTGTCCAGATCAAAGGATCGACCGGTGACAGGTCGCGGAACAGTCTATTCATTCGATCAAGTTCAGGGTCTCGGCATTATCGTCCCCGACGCGGGTGGCGCACCACTCGACTTCGCCCGTGGGCCGGACGAATGGTCTCCAGAGCTAGGTGAGCTCGTGCTCTTTCACCTCGGCACGGACAGTGATGGGGACGCCTGTGCACTGGATCTCGAGATCGCCTGATTCGCCTCTCGGCCTCGCTTCTTCAAGATGGTGCGCTGGGTGCACGGTCCAGTCGCGAATGTCGCGAATGGGTGCAAAGCGGGCGATATTTCAATCCTGTCGTTACAGCGTCGGCCTCCACGACAGTGAAGGTATCATGGCGGCCGGTGATGCTTTTGAACACGTAACCGCCAACTTGCACTGGCAAGGGATGGCTGGCTCGTCCCCATAGCATGTCAAGCTGCATGGCTCCCCAAGCGCGTTCCGCCTTTGAGCTTTCGGGGGCAGCGATTTCCATCAGTCGCTCAATGAATGCCCTTCTGTCCTTGACCGGCGCGTAAGGTTCAACGTCTCGCTGATTGACGACGAACTGCTTGAGCCTTCCGTCCTTTGTCAGAAGGTAGGTCGCAAACCGACCGGTGGGCCAATCGTAATGCACGTCGGTGAGGTCGCGCATTCTAGGTCCGATCAGCTGCTCGTCGCCAAGCTTAACATCGGGAACGTCTAAGTGTTGTTGAGCGGCCGCAACCAAGGCCTCGCCGCGCTCCCGACCACCAGGCACGGCAGCGTTACATGCAGGGGCGAGCGTAGCGGCGATGCTTAAAGCGAGAACGCGTAGGAACATTCGTCGTGACTAGTGCGGCGCGGAGGCCGTCGACAATCTCTAATGTCCGCAATGGGTCGAAAGCAGACCTAAGCCGCGTTCGTCCGGAATGGGTGGAAAGCGGACATTTAACGGGTCGGGTAGTTTCCCCCGCTACAGACCCCGCAATGGCCATTGGACGGTTCATCAGTCCTGCGGGGACGTAACGAACACCCTCTAATAATTCGCGCCTACCGGCTCGAATTGAGAACGAGCCTCGTCGGGCACATCGTATCCGTCAGGATTGCAATCGCTCAGACCAGGCGTCCGAATGAAATCCCGCTCGCCAGCGATGGCCTGCATATAGAGTTTGATCGGCCCTCCCTTGGCCGTGTCGGCAAGTGCTTCTGCCTCCCTGACCTACCAACCCCAGGCGAGAAACCGAGCGGGTAAGTCGTGCGGCTCGCCAGCCCGAGAGGCAGCCGCGTTTGTGGCCTCCACACGGGGCCAAAGGCCGAGCGCCTAAGGGTGAGGCCAACGGCGCATGGGATAAGAGGGGGCGCTGGGCCCTGACGGATGATTGCGATTCGAGCTCGCGAACGTTTCGCAATGCGTGGAAACCGGCGACTAGCGACCACGGTAGCGCAACGCCTCGATCAGTAGCGGGAACGCAGGGGACTGCTGCCGACGGCTGGGATTATAAAGGTAATAGGCAGGAAATGGCGGGGTCCAATCCGCAAGCACACGAACTAGTTTACCCACCTCGATGTGCGGCGTCGCAAAACGGACGTTTCCATCCATCGTGCCATGACGCCGTATTGCCGGCACAGGGATCAAGGCACGGGTTCCTGCGTGGTCTTGAGTGCGTGCAGCACGGCGTTTGGATCGGCAGGCTCAGAGAGTGCGTCGGCGTCCTCGTCTGCCCGGTCTGAAATGTCCGGAGCGTCTCGCCGAAGTTCTTCCAATAGACCTATGATCTTGGCGGATTTTTGCTCGCTGAGGATCGATAGCTCAAGTGTGAGTTGGTCCCGCAGTCCGGCCAACTTGTCCTCGCGGCGCTGTGTCGTGAGGATAAATACCGTCATGTACAGAGCCGTGAGTGCGACGGCGCCTTGCAGCCAGAAGAAGGGGGGCTCATCGATGGGCTCCTGATCCAATGCCATCAGGCCTAGATTGAGAGCTATCCAGCTTACGACCAAGAACGTCAGGAAGGCGGCGAATGCCGGGCTGCCGGCACGTCTGGTAAGCTTCTCGATCGCGCGCTGCAACGCGCTCGCTTCCGCCTCGTGCGCGCTATGGAAGCGAGCAACTGCCTGTACGGTGTCTTCGACGTGCGCCGGTACGGTTTCGCTGATGTGCCGGGGTGCATTGGAACGGTCGGTCACTGTTTCGTCCTCCAGGAGATGGAAGAACGCACGACGACCGCGGCCGGCTCTCAATGGGCCCAACCGATTGCAAGGAAGCCCAAGCAGACCTGAACGGGCAGGAGGAACGGGGGCCCGCTACGTCAAAATGTCGGCAATGGGTCGACAACGGACATTCGGCTCTCATCAATCCGCATAGCCGTGCAAAGCGGCGCCCGGGATAGCAAGCTATCACGGACGAACGGGCCGCCATTACGAGCGCCGACCGCGATGGGTGGAAAGCGGGCACTAGAAGGGTTGTAAATCCTGAACGTCCGTCCTCAGCAACAGCGCTTGCGCGTCCGAGACGCCAGCGGACGAAGCGGTGTTGTCGAAGATGCACCAAACCCTGCGGCCCTTTGCAGCCTCGTCGTGGAGCTGCCTCCCGTAATGATCGATGCGGTCACGGTAGCTGGAGCGATAAACGACCGGCGACCCATGCAGCCGCCAGTAACTCAGCGCACCCCAATCACCCGGAAGCGCGGCGGTTTCACATATGGATGGATCCGCGCCGACACGGGCGATGCCGAACTGCTC
>DASTVY010000223.1:0-2487 GCA_035758865.1 Sphingomicrobium sp.
TCGTCGCCGCCGGCGGTCCGAACGCCGATGAACCGGCGATGCCGGACGTGTACGCGCAACGGGCGTTCGGGTTCTGGCTCTACCTGATGAGCGACGCCATCATCTTCTCGCTGCTGTTCGCGACCTACGCGGTGATGGCGCGCAACAATGCCGGCGGGCCTACCGGACACACGCTGTTCAGCTTGCCGAATGCCTTTGGCGAGACGATGTTGCTGCTGCTCAGCAGCATCACCTTCGGCTTCGCCACCCTGGCGATGAAATCGGGCGAGCGGGCGAGGATGCTGTCGTGGCTGCTCGTGACCTTCGTGCTCGGGCTCGCGTTCGTCGGCCTGGAGATCCGCGAGTTTCACGGCATGGTGCAAGCGGGCGCCGGTCCGGGTCGCAGCGGCTTCCTTTCGGCCTTTTTCACGCTGGTCGGCACCCATGGCCTGCACGTGAGCTTCGGCCTGATCTGGATCCTGATCATGGCGAGCCAGGTCATGGTCAAGGGCCTGACCGCGCCGGTGACATCGCGTTGCCTGCGCCTGGGCCTGTTCTGGCATTTCCTCGACATCGTCTGGGTCGGCATCTTCTCCGTCGTCTACCTCCCGGGGATCCTCTGAATGGCACACTCAACCACCGACAACGATCGCGGCCTGAAATCCTACCTCACCGGCTTTGCGCTCGCCTTGGTCCTGACCGCGATTCCATTCGCGCTGGTGGCGGCGAACCCGCTGCCGAAGCTGCCCACGCTGATCGTCATCGGCGTGGCGGCCGTGATCCAGGTGCTGGTCCATTTGCGCTATTTCCTGCATCTCGATCTCACCTCCACGCCACGTGAGAACCTGCTGGCGATCGTTTTCACCGCCATTCTCATTTTCCTCATGGTCGGCGGCAGCTTCTGGATCATGCTCGACCTGAACCACCGGATGTCGATGTAGTCCCCTCCGCACGGCGCCTTTGCCGGCGTTCGCCACTCATGCGTCGGCGGTATTGACGCCAAGGCCGTTGGTGCGGCAAAGAGCACCCCGTCGGCGCGCAACAGGAAACCAGAGCATGGCTGATCAGGGAACGACCAGGCGGGCGGCACGACGAATGATGGCCCGCGCATGAGAGAACGAGGTCGCGGACCAGCGCTCAGCAAAGCCGAACTTCGAGCCCAAGCCGATCAGGCCATGACGGCGGCGACCAAGCCGATCGTGAAACTGCCGACCAAGCTCTCGCGACAATGCGGACGCTGCGGCGAATTCAGCGCGGTGATGGTCGAGCCCGGCCAGGCACCACCCCCGTTCGCCTGCAAGCGATGCGACAAGTAGCGATCGCGTTGCGCGACTGCGTTAAGGCGGCGCCACCGCTGCGGCGGTGACAGCGGCAAGGTGTGTTCAGATCGAGACTTGCCTGCGCGGTCCGTTCACGGAAGCTGCATGAGACGACGCGGGCGCAGCGGCGGCGTCGGGATCGACAGCGTTCGCGGCTGCGCAATGCGCGCGGCCGGAAGTTCGCTGTGCGCCTCGTCGGCCTTCGCCTGCAGGCGCTTCTCGTATCGCACGATGAACAGCGGCACGCTCAGCACGGTCGCGGCTGCCGCAAGACCAAGGATCGCCGCGGCCGGCGAAGCCAGGTTGCCGAATGCCTCGCCGAAGGAATAGGCCGCGAGCCCGTAGCACATGATCCAAGCCGAGGCCGCGGTGGCGCTGGCGAAATAGAAGCTGTGCTGCGCCATGGCGTTGGTCCCGGCCAGCACGGCCGCCATGTTGCGGAGGATCGGCAAGAAACGGGCAATGAAAACGAACCTGCCGCCGTAGCGGGCGAACAGCCACTGACCGATTCGTATCCGCCCCGGCGTCAACCCGACGCGCGCCCCATGCCGCGCCAACAGCTGATGTCCGTACCGCCTGCCGATCCAGAAGCCGACGATCTCGCCTATGATGGCGGCGACGATGCCGGCGCCGATCAGGGTCCAGATGTCGATCCCGTGCGTCCTGGCGGCGAAAAAACCGGCCGCGATCAGCGCCGCCTCGGCGGGTAACGGAATCCCGACACTTTCGAGCGCAATGAATGCAGCCACTACCCAGATGCCGTAGTTCGCGACGAACTCAGCCATTTCCCCGTCCCCCCGACCGGCACGACATATTGTCCTGCCGGCCCCACGTCCCCCACTTCGAACCAGAATCGCGCCCCTGAGCTATGGTTAACACCCTGCCATGGTTCTAGGCCGGGTGTGAGGCCCACTCGCGCCTCAATTCAAAATACGAGCTGAATGTTCCCCTGTGTGGCCCCCAAGCCACAATCACCCTGGCTCATTCATCACCGAATTTCGCCTTTTCAATGATTGTGCGCCGAGCCTAGCCGAACTCCTGCTTTCAGGCCTGAAAGCGCCGACTGCGGGCGGGGGCGCGAGCGTGCCTCGGCTTGCAGCCGAATGTGGCCGCGTTCTCGTCAAATCGAGAGGAAATCGAAGGATTTGCGCCAATCCGTGCGCGGCGCGCCGTCATCCTTGCCCATCCG
>DASTVY010000262.1:0-5083 GCA_035758865.1 Sphingomicrobium sp.
GGCTCGATCTACTGGTGAACAGCGAGGTGCGCCTCTGCCATCTGCGGACGCATCGGCTCCTGACGCTGAGAGGGCCTTTACGGGCTTTGATCACGGCAGATGGTGTTGTCGCTGAAAACAGCCCGGCGATCGAGGCCTCCGCAGGGGCCTGTGCCGAACCCGTCGTCTCGAAGTATCAGGGCGGCCTGGTGTCGCGAGGCGTACCTGGCAGGCAATGAGGACGTCATCCGGAAAACAGGATTATTCTTCGGAGGCCATGGCGCTCGTTCCTGACGGCCGGCCAGGCAGGCAGACAGGAAGGCCCTGAGTTTCGTCGGCCGAAAAGCAGTCTCGGCGACCGCGATCCTGGTCGGCACCCTTCAAAAATTCACGCGGTCTTGCTCGAGAATGCAGTGTTTGCCTGACCTCGCTCGAGCCTCTACCATTGCATCACAGCTGCAAGCGATGCCTTGTATGGAGTTTCCTTGATCTCAGGGACAAAGTTTGGTGGCGGAGCTGCAGCTCATTGCCTCGAGAACGGACGACGCGCGTATCATGAGGATGCACGCACATGGCCTACATCCGTCCCCGCCTCATCCTTGCTCTGCTTGTGATCCTTCTTGCGCCCATGGGCGCTTATTCCGCTGCTGCCCAGCAGAACGACACTCGGCTGGCGCTGGTCATTGGCAACGCGTCCTATCCCGACGCCGAAGCGCCCTTGCGGGATCCGGTCAACAACGTGCGGGCGTTGGCCGCTGAACTGCGGCGAAGCGGATTCGAGGTCGATGTTGGAGAGAACCTTACCAAAGAGGCCATGCGTGAAGCCTTCGATCGCTTCTATGGCAAGATCAAGCCCGGCTCGACCGCACTGCTTTTTTTCAGCGGCTACGGCATCCAGTCCGACCGGCAGACCTACCTCATTCCGGTGAATGCGCAGATTTGGAACGAGGCCGACGTGCGGCGTGACGGCTACGGTCTCGATTTGCTCCTGGGCGAAATGAACAAAAGAGGGGCCGCCGTCAAAATCGCGATTCTCGACGCTTCGCGAAGAAACCCGTTCGAGCGTCGCTTCCGGGCCGTCGCCGGCGGGCTTGCCCCCGTTGTCGCGCCGAGGGGCACGGTCGTGTTGTACGCGGCCGCCCCCGGCGCAGTCGCGAGAGACGGTGATCGACCGGTTTTCGTCGACGAATTGCTGAAGCAGATTCGCGACCCCGGAAGGATCGAAGAGGCCTTCAACCGCACGCTGGTCGCGGTATCGCGGGCATCGAATGGGGAGCAAATCCCGTGGTTCTCCTCGTCACTGGTGGAGGATTTCTCATTCGTGACCGCCGCCCGCACGCCGGCACCTACCCAAGGCGTGGTCGAGGCGGAGAAGCAACCTCAGGCTTCGCCGCCCGATCCGGATGCTGCCGTGCTTCTCGCCTACCAATCGGCGGAACGTGCGGGAACGAAGAAGAGTTGGGAGGATTTCGTCGCGAAGTATCCGTCCGGACGCTATGCCGAGTTGGCGCGTCAGCAAATCGCGAAGCTGGCTCCCCCTCCCGCTCCGGCCGCCCCGGTGGACGACCCTGCAATCAAGGAGCTCGACAAGAAAATCGAACTCGATCGCAATGATGCCGCTGCCTATTACAAGCGCGGTCAGCTGTACGCGCAGCACGGCGATTTCGCCCGGTCAGTCAAGGATTTCGACGAAGTTATTCGGCGTAACCCCAAGGATGTCGAAAGTCTGAACAATCGCTGCTGGGCGCGCGCCATGATCGGCGAATTGCAGTTGGCCCTGAAGGACTGCGACGCGGCATTGGAGATTCGTCCTCGCTACCTCGACGCGCTCGACAGCCGCGGCTTTGTCAATTTGAAGCTGGGCCAGCCGAAAAACGCCATCGCCGATTATGACGCGGCGCTGCGGATCAACCCAAAACACCCCTCGGCGCTCTATGGGCGTGGAATAGCCAAGGCGCGGACCGGCAACGCCGCGGGCGGTGACGGCGACATCGCGGCGGCGAAACTGATCCAGCCGGACATTGCCGAAGAATTTGTCAGCTACGGCATACCCGGACCGTAGCGTTGAGAGACGGGAAAATGGTCGTCATTCCTGGGGATGAGGACATCATGGCTTGCGGTCATGCCGGCTCCCGCAGGGCGGTGATCGCGGTTGCACCCGCCGCCGAACCGGTTCCGGCAGACCGCATCATCACGTCACTGGGGCCGACCACCTCGGGCGCTTCGCGGTCGCACGTCACGGCGCGAGCAGCCCGCGCCGTCGACCAGGCGCGGCGCGAACGCGCTGCGCGGCGGGCGCGATCCGGTTGCGCACGGATGGGGCCGCTGACGGTCATGGCACGGTAGGGTCGACATTGTGGATCTCGGCGACTGGAGCATCCGCAACTGGCGGCCACTCGCGGGCCTGACGAGCGCCCTCCTCATCGGGTTGGGCGCGCTGGCTGGTTTGCTGACCGGCTACAACAGTTATCTCCCGGCGTTGGGCGGCCCCAACGGCCTGCTCTATGACGTGACGCTCAAAGTCGCGCAGCCGTGGCGCCGTAACATTCCCACCGCGCCGGTGGTGTTCGTTGCGATTGATGACGCGTCGCTTTCTGATCCGGAGCTTGCGGCTCTTCCGAGGGCCTTGTTTCAACCGGTGTGGGCTCGCCTGATCGATGGGCTGCTGGAGGCCGGAGCGCGTCGGATCGCCTTCGATGTGGTGTTTGCCTATGCCGGAGCCGATTTCCAGGTCGGCGCCTTCACGTTGCCGGACTACGACCGGAGCCTCATCGACAGTCTCGAACGGGCCCGTGATCGCATCGTTCTCGGGCGCTTCCCCAGCGTTTCCCCGGCGCTTCCGTTCCTGAAGGCCGTGGGAGCGTCACGGGTCGGAGTTCTGGATCTCCAGCTCGAGTCGGATGGACGGGTGCGAAGCACCGCTCCAATTATCCAACTCGCTGATGGGCGCATCGCCCTGGGCTTCGCCGCCCTGGGCGCCGGCCTGAGCGTTCGCCAGGCATCTGCCACTCAGCGCATTCTGATGACCCCATATGCCCCGATGACGGATACGCCGACATACAGTCTGGCGACCTTGCTCGCTTGCCTGTCGTCGGCTGAAGGCACTGCGCTCGTTCGTCGATTCATCGAAGGCCGGATCGTGGTTGTGGGTACGGCGGTGCCTGGCGAAGACCAGCACCGCGGGCCGACGCGTTTTCTGGGTGGCGGACCTCCCGCTCCACCCGCGGATCGGTGCGCGCCGCGCAGCGGGCTGTCCAAACGTTCAACTCCCGACAATGCGCCAGGGGCGCTCATGCAAGTCGCGGCGATCCAGTCGGCGGCAAGTGAGCGGCCCGTGACACTGGCGCCGACCTGGTTGCGACTCATCGCCGGCGCCGGACTTGCGCTCCTTTTCACCCTCATGGCTTTGCGGGACGAAAGCGCGCTTGCACTCGGCGAGCGCGACGTCTCGCCGGCCTCGGTCCTGTTCGTGCAATTGGCCCGGTCCGTTGCATTCGGACTGGTGGGCCCGATCCTTTTCGGCTGTTTGTTTAGCGCCGTGGCGTTCATATACGCCGACATTTGGCTCCCGATGGGCTACCCGATCCTCGTTACGATTTTCGCATTTGCAACCATCGTTGGGATTCGTTCGGTCCGCCATCGAGCTCTGTTCAGAAGTCTGTACCGGACCGCAGGCCGCTATCTGCCCCCGGCACGGCTCGTGACACTGGCTCGCAGCGGCTTCGCCGACCCGCTCGATGGGCACGAGCGGGAAGTTTCGATTCTATTGGTGGACCTGGCTGGATTTACCGCTTTCTCCAACCGGCCCGATCTGAGCGCGTCCGATATCGTTCGAATGGCGAACCGATACTTCACCTTGATGCAGGCCACGATCGACCGTTACGGGGGTTGCAGCGACAAGTTTCTCGGAGACGCGGTGTTGGCTTTCTGGAACGGCCTTTCCGATGAGCCGGACCACGCATTGAAGGCACTTGCGACAGCCTCGGACATTATCAGGGCAGTCGGTCACGCCGAGGGACCGGAAAGCAATCTCCTCGCCGCCAGAGCCATTGTCTGCTCCGGCAAGGTCTATGTTGGCGATCTTGGCGCAAAGCAGCGAAGCAACTTCACGATCATCGGTCCGGCAGTCAACGAGACGTTTCGCCTCGAAAAAGTGCCGGATGCTTACGGTCTTTCGCTGCTGGTTGCGGGCTCGGCGGCAGAAATGATCGAGGCTTCGAAATCGTCGCAATCGATCGGCGTGCTCGCGAGCAACGTTCTGGTGCGAATAGATGACGTGGAGCTCAAGGGGTTCGATGGCCTGCGGCCGATTTATACGTTGGTGCCCGGCGATGACCCCGGGCTTGCCGAATTCCAGGCGGCACGCAACGCTCTTGACCGGCACATGGTGTGCGAGGCGCTGGCCCATCTGAGAGCCGTCGATGGCGGCATGCTGCAAGTCGCGGCGAAGACGCTTCTGCAGCGCTTCGGCTCCGTTCAGATGCCCGCTCGCCAGGGTAATGCGTAGCGGGTCCGCGACCGGGTTGTAGCGGCCGGGCAACACTCCCGCGAGAAAGCGGCGCGATGCACGACTGGATGCCGCTCTTACATTGATGTGTCGATCGAGTCGGATTACAATTTTTTTACGGGTTGTCTCGGGCATTTGCTGGGGGGCGTGCCATGAACAGGGCCTTGATTTCCTGCTTTGGTTTACTTTTTGCGCTGGTCGCCTTGGAGCAAGCCAAGGCGGACGAAGACGTCGTTAAACCGAGGAGAGAACGCGCCGTCGCGCCGCAACGCGCCGCGCCGCAACGCGCCGCTCCCACCCAGACCAGCAACTGGTCGGGCGGGCAAGTCGGCGGCTCCAACGGTGTCAGCTCCGTGAACAACAACTTCGTCGAGCCCGGCGCCTATGTCTGCCCAACCGGCAGCACCCTCGGCACCAGCTGCTTCGAGACGCCGTTCCAATTCAGCGGGCACAAGGCCGCCTATACCATCGGCCCGTTTGTAGGCTACCGCGTGCAGCTCGGGAGCTGGGTCGTCGGCCTCGAGGGTGATTGGTCCTACAAGAACAGCGAGACTTCTCTGAACCAGGGGTCCGCGACGTCGATCTCGGTTTCCACTC
>DASTVY010000066.1:0-4098 GCA_035758865.1 Sphingomicrobium sp.
GCTCGAAGCGGATTGCGGTTCCAGCGGCGATAGCGAGACGCATGCCACGTGCCAGCGAGCGATCGAAGAGCAGCGCCGGATTGGTCTCGAAAAAGTGATAGTGGCTGCCGACCTGGATCGGGCGGTCCCCGGAATTGGCCACTTTAATGGTCACGAGGGGTCGATCGGCGTTGATCGCGATCGGGTCGCTCGCCGTGATAATCTCTCCCGGAATCATCAGAGTGATCAGCGGATCGGCTGGTGGACGGTCACCAGCTTGGTACCGTCCGGAAACGTCGCTTCCACTTGGATCTCCTTGATCATCTCCGCCACGCCCTCCATGACCTGGTCCCGAGCAACAATATGGGCCCCAGCCTCCATAAGATCGGGGACCGAGCGCCCGTCACGCGCACCTTCGACGAGAAAGTCGGAGATGATTGCTACGGCCTCCGGGTGATTGAGTTTCACGCCACGGTGGAGACGTTGCCGCGCGACCATCGCGGCAACCGAGATCAAAAGCTTATCTTTCTCGCGTGGCGTCAAATGCATCTGCTCTCCGTTTTGTCAGAGTGCCCAAACTTTCGGCAGCGCTCTGCCGTCGGACAGCGCAGTGATTGCGGAAACGACGGCTTTGCGGAGCTGATAGGCACTGCTTGTAGCGATACGAGCAAGAAGCTTGCCATCGAATGCGCTGGCCCCTCCGGCATCGCCGATCGCATCCAAAACGCCACCGAAGCAGCGCTCAGCGTCGTCGGAAACGAGGAGGAGCGTCGCGAAAGCGGTATTGTTTGCGCCAATAGCGGCCCGAGTCAACAGATCCGCTGCGGCTCCTTCGATCTTGAGGTCCTCGGCATGCACCAACCGACGGTCACGCGACACCCGCCATCGGTCGTGCAGCCGCACGTGGTGCATCACTTCGCCCATTGCGGGCCGACCAAAGACGACTGACTCGACGGCCAAGAATGACGAACTGGCAGCAAGCTCCACATCAAAGGTCCGCTCGACGGCGCTTCGGCTGAATAGGATCGTTTCCTGGGGCAGCCAATGCAGCCGCGCACTTGGCCCGAGCGCAATCCTGGTTGCAACCCTGGCGACTGTCGGTTCTATCGCGCGATAGATCTTTTCCGAAGCCTGAGTGGTTATCGTCGCCGCACCGTCGGCCGGCACCTCGATTGACCATGAAAGGTCGTCACCGCCGGTGAGACCGCCTGCCGTGTTGATGAGAATGGCCTGATCAGGCTCGGGAAACCGGATTTTCGCGCACCCATCCTCGTACACGCGATCGAGAATCGTGCGACCATCGCGTGTCTTGAAAGTGAGGCGACCGTTGCCTTGGCTGCGCTGCATTGATTGCAACTATTTAACCCGAGAGGCCTCCTGGCAACCGTCACCGCAATCGAGACAGTGAATAGGTCTGCCAATGGGATGGTCCGGCCGTGCTCCTGCCCAGCCAGTGTTTGAAGCTGGCAAGAGGCGCGAGAAACCGAGGAGCACTTCTACAGCGCCGGAACGGCTTCAAACGCTCGCCCCCATGCGCTCGGCGCACGAACACCTCAGCAGAGAACACACATTTACGGGCTCCACGAGTAGCCTCCATAGCTGTACGGCCGCCAAAGATTGAAGCCTGGAAATAGGCGAGGGCAGACTGGCACCCTCCGAACGACATGGACTACAGTGCAAGCTTGCACACGCCGGCTTCAGGAGTTGCCATGCCCAAGGGCTACTGGATTACAAGCTATCGGTCGATTTCGGATCCCGAAAAGCTGAAGGCCTACGCCAAGCTCGCACCGCTGGCGATTGCGGCCTTCGGCGGGCGCTTTCTGGCCCGCGGCACCCCCGCCGTGGCCTACGAGTCCGGCTTGAAGGAACGGGTCGTCATCTCCGAATTCCCGAGCGTCGAGAAGGCCATCGCGGCGCATGACAGCGCCGCTTACCAGGACGCTCTGAAGGCGCTCGGCAATGGTGCTGTACGCGATCTGCGCATTGTCGAAGGGCTGGAGTAGGTCAAGCGCCGGGCGTGCAATTGCAAACACATGGCCCCTGCCCCAGGCGGCGGTGGACGTAACGCGTCGGCGTGACGAAAGGAGGCCGGTCATTCAAGCGATAAGACGCATGTTAATGGCTTTGCTGCTGACGATTGCGCTGTTCGGCGCGAACAAGGGCCAGGCGGATTTCCCCGATGAACAGGCGCGCGCGACCGAGGGACAGATGACCGATGATGAGCGGTTCGCGATGATCATCAGCTTCCACGGCAGCATTGGAGGACTCAACGGGGTTCGCGACAAGCGCATCCCAGCGGATGTATCCATGAGCGCTGGCTATACACCTGGCGTGCCGCGGCTCGGTGTTCCGGCGCTGCACATGAGTGACGCCAGCCTCGGAATCACCAATCCCGGGTACCGACCGGATGACAAGGGGGCGACGGCGCTGCCGGCATCGATTGCCGTCGGCGCGAGCTTCAATCCGCGGCTCGCGCGAGATGGCGGCGCGATGATTGGCCGCGAGGCGCGCATCCGGGGATTCAATGTCATGCTGGCCGGCGGGATCAACCTTGCCCGCGATGCGCGCAACGGCCGCAATTTCGAGTACTACTCCGAAGATCCTTACCTCACCGCTGTCCTTGGCGCCGAGGCGGTCAACGGCATTCAGGGCGAAGGCGTCATCTCGACGCTCAAGCACTACACGCTCAATTGCAACGAAACCAATCGCCACTGGCTGGACGCGATTATCGACCCCGCGGCGCTCCGCGAGTCCGATCTGCTTGCCTTCCAGATTGCAATCGAGCGCTCGCAGCCTGGCTCGATCATGAGCGCTTACAACAAGATCAATGGCGAGTATGCCGGGGGTAACAACCATCTCCTCAACGAGGTTCTGAAGGGTGTCTGGGGTTACAAGGGCTGGGTGATGTCCGACTGGGGGGCGGTTCCCCAGTGGGACTTCGCGCTTGCAGGCCTTGACCAGGAGTCGGGTGCACAGCTGGACATGATGATGTGGAAAGTCGAGCCGTTCACCGGACCGCTCAGGAAGGCCTATGCAGAGGGCAAGCTGCCCAAAGAGCGCCTTTCCGACATGGTGCGCCGCATTCTGCGCTCGATCTACGCGGTTGGGATCGACAAATGGCCGCCGGCGCCCAAGGTCGACATGGCCAAGCACAACGCGGTTGCGCTCGAAATCGCCCGGCAGGGCATTGTATTGCTGAAGAACGAAGGCGACTTGCTGCCGCTTGCCGCGGACAAGCCGCTGAAGATCGCGGTGATCGGTGGTTACGCGCAGCTTGGAGTGCCGACCGGTACCGGCTCGAGTGCCGTCTTGCCGGTGGGCGGGTATGCAATTCCGATTGGCGGTCCCGCTATCGTGGAAGATTTGCGCAACCTGTTCTTGCTCCCATCGTCGCCACTTGCCGAGTTGAGGAAACTCCTGCCCAAAGCGAAGATCGAGTTCGATCCAGGTCAGACACCGGCACAGGCGGTACGGCTGGCAGAGCGCTCGGATTTGGTCATTGCCTTCGGCATTCGCGTGGAGGGCGAGGGCTACGATCTCGCGGATCTATCTCTGCCGGGGCGCCAGGATGCGGTCATTGAAGCTGTCGCGGCGGCCAATCCGAACACGATTGTCGTATTGGAGACAGGCAACCCGAGCTCGATGCCTTGGCGTGACAGGGTAAAGGCGATTGTCCAGGCGTGGTACCCCGGGCAGGCCGGCGGCCAGGCAATCGCCGAGGTGCTCACTGGCCGCGTTAACCCATCTGGCCGGATGCCGATCACTTTCCCGGCTGATCTCGCCCAAACGCCGCGGCCGACGCTGCCAGGGCTTGGGGCGTCCTGGGGCACACCGATTACGATCCATTACGACGAGGGCGCGGAGGTCGGCTACCGCTGGTACGCGAAGCAGAACCTCAAGCCGATGTACGCCTTCGGTTATGGATTGAGCTACACCACGTTTGAATACACTGACCTGAATGTCAGCGGCGGCGATACGGTCACCGTGACCTTCAAAGTCATCAACACCGGCAAGGTCACCGGCGCGGACGTGCCCCAGCTCTACCTTACCGAAGCGCCAAACGAGAAGCGCATCCGGCTCCTCGGCTTCGAGCGGGTCGAGCTTAAGCCAGGCGAATCG